>DASPJU010000863.1:0-3657 GCA_035628475.1 Salinarimonas sp.
GTTCGTCCAAGAGAAGAAGGCGCGAGGGCACCCAATGTTCCATTACTCTCGCTGACCGGCGGCCGCCAAGGTCAGCCCAGGCGGGGCAGACGGGCGAGGATGCTGATGGGGGCTCGGGTACGACAGACGGAACCCCAGCCCCGGCTATCGCATCATCTCGGTATGGTTCTGTTGCGTTCGCGTTCTCCAGCCTTCCCGGCCCGCTTCATCGAGCCGTGCGCCCCCGTGCTGTACGAGGTGGCGCCTGCCGGCCCCGACTGGCTCCACGAGATCAAGCACGACGGCTGGCGCATGATCGCCCCCAAGGCAGGCGAGATCGTGCGCCTATGGAGCCGGAACGGCCGGGACTGGACGGCCGACTTCGCTGGCATCGCCGCCGCTGTTGCCCACCTCCCACAAGAGAACCTGGTGCTCGACGGCGAGGCAGTCGGGCACGGCCCTGACGGCCTGCCGGACTTCCATGCACTCCAGGGCCATGCCGGACGCGCTAGCGCGGTACTCTACGCCTTTGACATCCTGGTGCTCGACGCCCGCGATCTCCGCCCCCAGCCCCTCGCCCTGCGACGGGACCTTCTGGCTGAGACGCTTGCCGACCCGCTCGACGGCCTGCGGATGAGTGAGGCTGTCGAGGGCGAGGGCGCAACCATCTTCCGGTACGCCTGCGCCTTGAGCCTGGAGGGTATCATCTCCAAACGGCGCAAGTCGCCCTATCGCTCCGGCCGGGACCACGCCTGGCGCAAGATCAAGTTCGCCGATTACCGCCGCTCGCGTGGTGACCGCAATGAAAATCCCCACCGGTGCCCGAACTCCGGTGGGGTTTTTTGGTGCCGATTGAAGGACTCGAACCCCCGACCTACCGCTTACAAAGCGGCTGCTCTACCAGCTGAGCTAAACCGGCATCCGTAAAGACGATACCTCCAATCCGTGAAGGGCTAGTTACGCGGCGGCCGGCAGGGTCGTGAGGAGTCGGCTCACCTGCACCGCGCTCCATGGGCCACCACGCGCGACACGAAGGCAGCGCGCGTTCAGCTCCGCCGCGATCTTCCCAAGAGACGTCGCACCCGTAGCGCGGATCTTCGCAATGATCGGCGCCAGGTCGGCGACCCTACCCTTCGCCCTAGCCTGGCGCGCGGCAAGGCCGGCCGCGCGGCCGATGGGAAGCGCTCCGTAGCCGATGGGCCTGACCTGCGCTATTTGAGCTCGAACAGCAATCGCGGCCATGGCGGCAGTTCGTTCTCCGACGGCCTGAACATCGGCCTTTGCAAGGTCGCCCAACTTCTCGGCGAGACGGCGCATGCTCATGAAGATGGATACCACGCGCCTGCCCTCCTCTCCCGGCCGGGACCGACGCGCCCTCCTGCCCTATATGGGCCTGATCGTCGGGTCGCTGCTCCTTCCCGTCCTCATCTTCACGGTCGCTGCCTGGCAGAACTGGGGGCAGCTCGTCACTGCGGCTGAGGACCGGGCGCAGAAGCGGGCGATCCTAGCGGCCGAGCATGCCCTCAAGGTGTTCCAGAGCAACGAGCAGGTGCTGCGCCGAGTGGACGACCGTGTACGCGGGCTCGACTGGGACGCAATCTCCTCCTCCGCCGAGCTGAACGCGTTCCTGACCGAGCTGCCCACCGAGGTGGACCACCTGCAGGGCGCCGGACTCATCCGCCCCGACGGTCGGCTCGCAAATGTCGGTGCAGCCTTCCCGACGCCGCCGACGAGCCTTGCCGACCGCGACTACTTCCTGGGCGCAAGACAGAGTCCGGGGCGCACCTTCATCTCGACGCCCGTGGTGGGGCGAATCTCCGGCCAGCCCTTCTTCCGCCTCGCCCGCCAGCGTGCAGGCGAGGGAGAGGGCGTGATCTTCGTCTCACTCTCCCCGGAGTACTTCGCCCGGTTCTATCGCTCGATCACCGGGGGTGAGGATGCCGTGACCATGGTGCGCCGGGACGGCGCCGTGCTCGTGCGAGAGCCTGCCATCACCACGGGCGTGGACGTCCTCAATCCGTCCAGCGGGTTCATGCGCGGCATCGCTCGCGCCGAGCAGGGCACCTACCGATTGGTCTCGCAACTCGATGGCATTGAGCGTGTCCATGCCTACCAGCGCGTCGGCACCTACCCGGTCTACGTGAGCTACGGCTACAGCCTGCGGGCCATCGGGCGCGAGTGGCTGGCCAACCTCCTGACCTTCGGCATCGTCACCGGGCTTGCCTCGCTCGCCCTCCTCGCCCTCAGCTTGCTTGCCATGCGGCGGGCCCGGCGGGAGCAGATGGTGTTCGCTGACTTCCGGGCCGAGGTCGCCCGGCGAGAGGAGGCGGAGGCGCGCCTGCGCCAGTCGCAGAAGATGGAGGCGGTGGGCCAGCTCACGGGAGGCGTGGCCCATGACTTCAACAACCTGCTCACCGTCGTGACAGGCAGTCTCGACATGCTGCGCCGGCGCATGGAGGAGGCCCCCGCCCGCGACTTGCGCCTCGTCGAGAACGCGCTGGAGGGCGCACGGCGGGCCGCGACACTGACCCATCACCTCCTCGCCTTCTCCCGCCAGCAGCCGCTCGACCCCAAGCCCCTCGATCCCAACCGCCTGGTCGCGGGCATGTCGGAACTCCTGCGACGCACCTTAAACGAGGCTATCGGCATCGAGACGGTCCTGGCCGGCGGGCTCTGGCGCGCCCACGCGGACCCGAACCAGCTGGAGAACGCGATCCTGAACCTTGCCGTGAACGCCCGTGACGCCATGCCGGATGGCGGCAAGCTCACCATCGAGACCGCGAACGCGGCGCTCGACGAGACCTACGCCGGCTCTCGCACGGACGTGAGGGCAGGTCAGTACGTGCTCGTCTCCGTGTCGGACACCGGCTTGGGCATGCCGCGCGAGGTCCTGGAGCGGGTCTTCGAGCCGTTCTTCACGACCAAGCCCGTGGGCAAGGGGACGGGTCTGGGCCTCGCACAAGTCTATGGCTTCATGAAACAGTCAGGCGGGCACGCGGCGATCTACTCCGAGCCCGGCCAGGGTACGACCGTGAAGCTCTACCTGCCGCGCTACCGGGGGGCGGACGAAGTCGTGGACCGTGCCGAGCCTGGCATGGAGCAGCCGCCTCCGGGCTCGGGCGAGACCATTCTCGTCGTGGAGGACGACGATATGGTCCGCCGGTTCACGGTCGAGGCGCTGGGCGAGGCCGGATACCGCGTGCTGGAGGCCGGCGACGGACCGGCAGGCTTGCGCCTCCTCGACGCCGATCCACGGATCGCGCTCCTGTTCACGGACGTGGTGCTCGCCGGGCAGCTCAATGGGCGCAAGCTAGCGGACGAGGCACTTCGGCGCCGACCGGACCTGAGGGTGGTGTTCACGACGGGCTATACGCGCAACGCCATCATCCATCACGGGCGACTGGACGAGGGCGTGAACTTTCTGGGTAAACCGTTCACCTCAAGCGACCTGCTGCACAAGGTGAGGACCGTGCTGGGTAAGGAGGGCTCCACCTGAGCTCCAGTGGGCTCCAGTGCCTGGGTGCACGATTCTCACCTCTCCAGGTCGTGTGGGACCGCTACGAAAGTCGATGAAATTTGGTGAACAATTTGATTGCACGCAATATAATAGCGGGCTATCAGAATGGCCAGAACCGAAGGACATCCCATGCGCCGCTTTCCTGCTCCCCTCCGCCGCTG
>DASPJU010000864.1:0-4261 GCA_035628475.1 Salinarimonas sp.
GTTCACGTGCCGATCAAGCCCAAGCTTGCAACTCTTGACGAGCCGGGTATCGGCCCCGAAACACGAACGAGGCGGCAAAGGCCGCCCAACGAAACCAGAGAGGAGAGACCAGAGTGAAACATCAGAGCAGACGGCTGGCGCTGGCCGGCTTCGGCCTCGCGATGATCGCCGCCGCGCCCCTGACGGCGCAGGAGCTGAAGATCGGGCTGGGCTCCGAGGCCACGTCGATCGACCCGCACTTCCACAATGTCGGCCCCAACAACGCCCTGCGCAAGCATATCTTCCAGGGCCTCGTGGGCAACGACGAGAACCAGAAGAACGTCCCCGAGCTCGCGGCCTCCTGGAAGCCGATCTCCGACACGGATTGGGAGTTCAAGCTGCGGCCGAACGTGACGTTCTCGAACGGCACGGCGTTCACGGCCAAGGACGTGGTCTACACGTTCTGCCGCATCCCCACGGTCGAGAACTCGCCCTCCTCCTTCACGGTCTTCACCCGCGGCATCAAGGCGATCGACACCCCCGATCCGCTGACCCTGATCTTCCGCATGGAAGCGCCCTCGCCGCTCCTGCCCAACAACCTGGCCGCCGTCGGCATCCTGTCGTCCGAGGCCAACGGCGGCGGCAACGTCCAGTACGATCCGAAGGGCTGCCAGAATCTCGGCACGCCGCCGAAGTCGGCCGACTTCAACGATCCCGCCAAGGCGGTGGGCACCGGACCGTTCAAGCTCGTGAACTATACCCGCGGCCAGCAGGTCGTGCTCGAGCGCAACGCCTCCTACTGGGGCGACAAGCCACGCTGGGACCGCGTCACCTTCCGGCCGATCCCCAATCCCGGCGCGCGCGTCGCCGCGATCCTCGCGGGCGACGTGGACGTGATCGAGACCCCGCCGATCCAGGACTTCGACCGCATCAAGGCGTCCGGGGCCCAGGTCGTCCAGGGCATCTCGAACCGCATCATCTACCTGCACATGGACCAGCACCAGGGCGAAGGCTGGAAGACGCCGGGGATCAAGGGCACGGACAAGAACCCCTTCCTCGACCGGCGCGTGCGCGAGGCGATGTCGAAGGCCATCAACCGCCAGGCCATCGTCGACCGCATCATGGGCGGCGTCGCCCAGGCCGCGGGCGAGCTCCTGCCGACCCCGCTCTTCGGCACCTCGCCCGACATGAAGCCCGACACGTTCAACGCCGACCAGGCCAGGAAGCTGCTGGCCGACGCCGGCTACCCGAACGGCTTCGAGGTGACGCTCGGCACCCCGAACGATCGCTACATCAACGACGAGAAGGTCGCCCAGGCGGTCGCCCAGATGCTCACCCGCGTCGGCATCAAGACGAACGTGGAGGCGATGACCGCCTCGACCTTCTTCTCGCGCCGCAACAAGTACGACTTCTCGCTGTATCTCGCGGGCTGGGGCGCGGATTCGGGCGAGATGGCTAACCCCCTCGTGGCGCTCGTGGCGACCATGAACCCGCAGACCGGCATGGGCCACACGAACCGGGGCCGCTACTCGAACCCCGAGCTCGACAAGCTCATCGTCGAGGCGCAGCGCACCGTCGACGACGCCAAGCGCGAGGAGATCCTGCGCCGGGCCTCGAAGATGGCGATGGCGGACTACCCGCTGATCCCGCTGCACTTCGAGGTGACGCCCTGGGCGGTCCGCAAGGGCCTCACCTACAAGGCGCGCATCGACCAGTACACGCTGGCCACCGAGGTCGTGCCGGCGTCGTAGCTGCGCTCACCTCTCCCCGCCGTGTGGGGAGAGGGCACCAGCCCCCCTCGTCGGGGGCTGGTGCGAGGGCGGCAGCCCGGAGGTGAGGGGGCTTGAACGCGATCGCCCCGTCCTGACAGACCCCCTCACCCTCGCTCACTTCATTCGCTTGCCGCGCCTGCCGGTCCGCAGGCGCGGCCCTCTCGCCGCCCGCGGGGAGAGGTGATCCTCGCTGGCTCCCATCGCAAAGAGGCATCGTCCGATGCTCGTCTACCTCATCCGACGCCTGAGCCAGTCGCTCCTCGTGGTCGCGGTCATGGCGACCCTGGTGTTCCTCGGCATCTACGCCGTAGGTAACCCCGTCGACATCCTGGCGAGCCCGGACGCGGACCAGCAGGAGCTGGCGGCCATCGCGCAGCGGCTGGGCCTCGACCGTCCGCTCTACGAGCAGTTCGGGCGCTTCGTCTGGAACGCGCTCCACGGCGATCTCGGGCGCTCCTTCGTCTACAACGCGCCCGCCGTCGACGTCATCCTGGAGCGGCTGCCCGCGACCCTGGAGCTGGCGCTGGCGGGGCTCGTCTTCTCCATCGTGATCGGCCTGCCGCTCGGCGTGCTGGCCGGGCTCAAGCCCGAGAGCTGGTTCGGGCGCACCATCATGTCGGGCTCGATCCTCGGCTTCTCCCTGCCCAATTTCTGGATCGGCCTGATGCTGATCCTCCTCTTCGCCGTGGAGCTGAAGCTCCTGCCGGCGAGCGGGCGCGGGCCGACCGTGAGCGTGCTTGGCCTCCAGACCGCGCTCTTCACCTTCGACGGCCTCAAGCATCTCCTGCTGCCGGCCCTGACGCTCGCCCTCTACAAGGCGGCGCTCGTGATCCGCGTCGCTCAGGCGGGCACCCGCGAGGTCATGCTGCAGGACTACGTGCGCTTCGCCCGCGCCAAGGGCCTCTCGCCCGCCCGCATCGTGGGCGTGCACGTGCTCAAGAACATGATGATCCCCGTCGTGACCGTGCTCGGCCTGGAGCTCGGCTCGATGATCGCCTTCGCGGTCGTGACCGAGTCGGTCTTCGCCTATCCGGGCATGGGCAAGCTCCTGATCGACTCGATCAACCGCCTCGACCGGCCCATCATCGTGGCCTACCTGATGCTCACCGTGGTGATCTTCGTGGTCATCAACCTCGTGGTCGACCTGCTCTACGCGGCCATCGATCCGCGCGTGCGGCTCTCGGAAGCGAAGGGCTGACCCGCATGACCCCTCCCCCGGCCCCCGCCCCGCTCGCGAGCCCCCATCCCATGAGCGACATCGTCTCCTCCCCCACCGTCGCGGACGCCGCCCCCGCCTCCGGCGAGCCGGCCGGCGCCCGGATCGAGCGCGGCGAGAGCCTGCTGCGCCGGCACGCCGCCACCTTCGCGCAGAGCCCCGCGGCCGTGGTCGGGCTCGTCGCCCTGGCGCTCGCGATCGCGGCCGCGCTGGCGGCGCCCTGGATCGCGCCGCAGAACCCCTACGACCTCGCTACCCTCGACATCATGGACAACATGCTGGCGCCGGGCGAGCGGCTGGCGAGCGGCGCCGTGGCGCTGCTGGGCACCGACGACCAGGGCCGCGACATGCTCTCGGCCATCCTCTACGGCCTGCGCATCTCGCTGGGCGTCGCGGCGATCGCGACCGTGATCGCCTCGGTCATCGGGGCGTCGGTCGGCGTGCTCGCGGCCTATGCGGGCGGGCGGGTCGAGAGCATCGTGATGCGCATCGTCGACCTCCAGCTCTCCTTCCCGGCGATCCTCGTGGCGCTCATCCTGCTCGCGGTGTTCGGGCGCGGCATCGACAAGGTGATCCTGGCGCTCGTGATCGTGAAATGGGCCTATTACGCCCGCACCGTGCGCGGCAGCGCGCTCGTCGAGAAGCGGCGCGAATACGTGGAGGCGGCGCGCTCGCTCGCGCTGCCGCGCTGGCGGGTCGTGTTCCGCCACCTGCTGCCGAACTGCCTGCCGCCGCTGATCGTGGTGGCGACCGTGCAGATCGCGACCGCCATCGCCCTCGAATCCACCCTGTCCTTCCTGGGCGTCGGCGTGCCCGTGACCGAGCCGTCGCTGGGCATGCTGATCGCCACGGGCTACCAGTACCTGCTCTCGGGCAAGTACTGGATCTCCACCTTTCCCGGCGTGGCGCTCGTCGCCGTGATCGTCGCGATCAACCTGGTCGGCGACCGGCTGCGCGACGTGCTCAACCCCCGCCTCGCCAAATGAGCGCTCCCATGCCCAAGCCCGTTCTCGAGGTCGAGGACCTCGTCGTCACCTTCGGCAGCCGCGAGGGCGAGCTCACAGCCGTGCGCGGCGTCTCCTTCGCGGTCGGCGCCGGCGAGGTGCTGGGCCTCGTGGGCGAGTCCGGCTCCGGCAAGTCGGTGACGGGGCTCGCCATCATGGGCCTCATCGACCCGCCGGGGCGCATCAAGGGGGGCTCGATCCGGCTCATGGGCGAGGAGCTCGTCGGGCGCTCCGAGCGGGAGCTGCGCGCCGTCCGCGGGCGCGGCATCGCCATGATCTTCCAGGACCCG
>DASPJU010000865.1:0-4018 GCA_035628475.1 Salinarimonas sp.
TGGGCGCTGAGCGGACCAACGGCTGAAGCTGGCCGAAAACGGAATGGCAGCTTCCGGCGCTCACGCATCGAAAGCGGACACCTGCGGCCTTCGAGGCGGCGGGCGTCACCAGCTCCCTCGATGGGACCCGAGCCGTCGGACGGGAGCGTCCGGGTCGTATGGGGGGCCCGCGTGGCCTACTCGACGCCCTTGCGCTTGAGGAAGGCGCGCATCTGGGCGATCTCGGTCTCCTGGGCCTTTACCACAACATGCTCGCACGGGCCGGCTCCAGGAGCTCGAACTGCACGGGCCTGCCCGTCTTGCGCTGGACGACCATGGCTCGGGAGCGCACCCGCCCGCGCTGACGAGGTCGGCGATCCTGATCTTGACGATGTCGCAGCCACGCAGCTTGCTGTCGATGGCAAGATCAAACATCGCGCGGTCGCGCAGGCGTCGCTCGCGATCGAGCCGGAAGCGGATGGCCCAGACCTGCTGCGGCTTGAGGGCTCGCTTTGCGCCGAGCTTTCGACCCGCGTTCCACGGCTTCTGCTCCTTGAAGGCCGGATCGTATTCGGAACGTCCTATGGCCTGTCTCCCGCTGGCCCTTGCCAGCTAGGTGAGATGGAGCTTCGGGAAGGGTTGAGGAAAAGCAGGGCCGAAAGCGGCCAGGCAGCTTTCGGCGTTGACAAACGAAATGCAGACGTTCGAGCCGATAGGCCTAAGGTCGCAATCTGACCCAGAGTGGAAATAGTGGGCAGGAACTTGCAGGCGGGGCTTACACCGGCCGTACCATCCTGGCGGGGCAAACTGATGTCTGCAGCCCCTATGTATGTGCGACGGTAGCTTCCGCCGCAGACCAGCGGCGGAAGCTACTCTTCGTCAGTGGTGGAAGTAGGGATCGAGCACCCGCACTTCCGTGATCCGGTCGACGGGCAGATTGTTGCGTTCGGCGACCCTGCGGATCGCCTCCGGCGAGGGCGCATCATAGATACAGAACGTTTTCGTCTTGTCCGGCGTGACGTAGGAGTGCACCCAGGTCACCTGCTCCTGGCTGTTGACGCCAATCACGACGTTGCAGGCCTGCGCTCCCGATGAGTCGGCCCGCAGGCCAAGTTCCTCAGTGAAGGTCCGCTCAACAAGATACCGAGTCATCGTCCGTCTCCCTCTCGCAAGCCTCTTGGGCTGACATCGAGAATGGTGTCGGCATCGAGGAGGCAAATCGGGAGCGCCTCCCTATATTCGGCGTTTGATATCCCTATGTTTCGCCGCTAGGCCGACTCATGAACCGCGCCGCCTCGGAGCGCGACGACACCCCGAGCTTGCCCAGAACCGCCGACACGTGATGGTCGACAGTTTTCGCCGAAATATGCAGGCGACGTGCGATGCGGGCATTCGTGAGCCCTTCGACGAGAAGCGACAGGATCTCCGCCTGACGTGCAGTCAGGCCGTGCTGGTTTGCGCGAGTCGTGGATCGTGGACCGCGTGACACGCTGGCCCCATTCTGTCTCAGTCGCTGACGGAGAGCATCGGCCGCAGGCCGGGCGCCCAGCCGGTCGTAGATTGCGAGCGCTTCCTTGCACGCGCTCTCGTCGCCCGCTTCGAGGGCCCGGGCGCGCTCATAGGGACAGCGGCGCTCGGCCCAGGCCAACGCCGCATCATGCCATAGACCCTGGAGCTGAAGCAGGTACGGACGCGCGATCCAGGTCGGCTGATCCACATGCACTCCCGCCTGTCTGTGCCAGAATGCGAACTCGCCCGTGTGCCACGGATGACGGTGACGAACGGCAAGATCCCATGCAGCTTCCGCCTCCGCCCGTGCCCGTGTCCTGTCGCCATCAAGGAACGCGGCCTCCGCACGCGCGGCGCGTACCGGCGCCAGCCGCTGGAGAGTTGCAGTCTGATTGGCGAACTCGAGAGCATCGTCGAGCGCGGCCCATGCGCCCGGATCACCGCGGCGGGTGCGTACCCGCCCGAGCGCCACGAGAGCCATGATGCGGCTCACGACGGCAAGATCACCGGCCGCGAGAACCTCGCCTGCTCGATCAGCGGCCTCCGACCAGCGGCCCTGATGAAGGCAGACCAAGGCAAGCCACGCCTTGATGTAGTGCCCGGAGTGGTCGAGATCGCGCTCCTGCGCATAAGCCAGTCCACGATCGAGGAACCGTTCGGCCTGCAGCAGGCGGTACTGTTCGCCGTAGGACGAGCCGATGTTGAGAAGAGAGAGCGCTACGAGGCCGTCGAAGCCGTGCTCCTCTGCGAGAGCGATGCTCCGATCGAGATAGGTGCGACCGCCCTCATCATCCATCACAAGCATCGCTGAGCCCACGACCATGTTGGCGGAGGCAAGCGTTTCAGGATCGCCGACGGCCTCAGCCATCGCGATCGCCTTCCGTCCCCAGATGATGGCGGCTCGCTTGTCCCGATCGAGCATGCGTAGGTGCGCTCGCATGCGCAGCGCGGCGGCAAGTTCGCGGCTCGGACCGACGCTCTCCAGGAGCTTTAAGGCTCGCCCGCAGCTCTCATCAGCCTTGGCGTTCTGCCCCGAGCGCACCAGGGGCCATGCCAGGGCAGCAAGGTTTGCGCCCTCCTTGCGTGGGTTGCCGAGTTCACGCCAGATGTCCGCCGCCGCACGGCGCGCGTCAGCAGCCTTCGATTGCTGATCGAGGAGCGCCCATTCCTCCGCCAGCGCTTCGAGGAGCAGCGCCCTCTCGTGCGTCGCCTGCAGCCCGATGTATCGTAGCGCTCGCTCGAAATGCGCGGCCGCCTCGCGATGGGAGCCCAGCGCTCGGGCCTGTCGCGCCGCCACGGGCGCGTGACGCTTGACAGCTTGTGCATTGCCGGCTGCCTCGGCGTGGTGAGCAAGAAGGCTTGCATCGGCCCCGCCGCTTTCTTCCAGGGCGAACAACACGCGATCGTGGAGCAAAGCCCTTTGTGGTGGAGAGATGGAGTTCAGGACCGCCTGTCGGGTGAGCTCATGGCGAAGGGCAAGCGTGCTACCCTCGACCCGCAGGAGCCCAGCGTCGACGCATGCGCCCGTCTGGACGGCATCCGCGCCGACGATCGTCCATAGAAGGCGCGCGTCGACACGAGGGCCAACCACAGCCGCTGCCTCGAGGACGCGCCGCGCAGCATCAGGAAGGCATCCTGCCCGCTGGAGGACAATGTCGCGCACGGCATCGGGAACGCAGCTCGGATCGCCAGACGCGAGAAGCTCCGTGATGAGAAATGGGTTGCCACTGGTTTGTCGATGAACCGTCCCAGCGTCGAAGCCCTTGCTGCCAATGAGTTGACCTACGGCATCCACCGACAATGGTCGCAGAGGAACTCGGCAGATGTTTCGGCATGTCGCGAGGACAGCGAGGAGGCTCCGCAGGGGATGATGTGGCCCAAGCTCGTCATCGCGGTAGGTGAGGATGACGAGCAGTTGGGCAGAGCCGGGCCTGCGAGCGAGGTATTTGATGACATCGAGGGTTGCCTCATCGGCCCAGTGCAAATCTTCCAAGACAATGACGGCCGGGCTCGCCCGCTGAAGCTGTTTCATCAGAGCCGATATGATGTGGCTCGAACCGGCGCCTGCTCCAAGCGGGCCGGACGCCTGAGCGCCAAACTGTTCGGCAATCTCTTGGAACGGCGCGAGCGGGGATGGGGTGTAGAGCGGATCGCAGCGGCCCCATAGGATGCGATGCGGTCCCTTGCTCGCTGATGCGAAATGCTCGACCAGCGAGGTCTTGCCGAGGCCGGCCTCGCCACTGACCAGGGCAATCCGGCTTTCTCCAGCGCTGACGGTACTGGCGCACTGCTCCAGAACCTCGAGCGATAATCGGCGTTCAAGAAGGTGCACGGCAGCCTCTCCGGAGGGCTTCCATCATGCACATCACCCGCCCATCGTGAATACAGAGCCCGCGAGCTCACCAATCGTGCGTTACGCCGCCGCGACACGATCAACGGTGCCAGGCGCTTCCGCCTTTGTCGTGGCGAATTAAATACCACCTTCCGCTCGCGATATGCAGATCGGTGTCCGATGTAGGAAAGCAGATAC
>DASPJU010000866.1:0-2907 GCA_035628475.1 Salinarimonas sp.
TGCCCCCTGTGTTGGCACCCTTTGGACATACCCACGTGAGATACGGTTTACTAGATCGACCCCGCCGCCCGCGCGTCAAAGTACGAAAGGCGGCTCGGAGCTCTCGCCCCGAAACCGCCCTCGTACGCACCTAGCCGGCCCCCCCGGCCGGCTAGCCCCGAGACCGGACCCTACGCACCGGCCACCATGTATCCCGCATTCTCGGGTGTCACCGTTCGATCCTCCGGCGGATCGAAATCGGGAGTGATCGGTTGCTTGTTGGCCGAGGCGGGCGCCTTGGGCCTCACTGGAACGCGCGCCTTGAGCGCGCCTCCGGCCGCGTTCACCAGCCCCCCCAGACGTCGAGCCCGCCCCCCAGCCCTGACGTCACGTTGTAACCGCCCAGCCCAACCCAGAGGGCCCAGTCGGAGAAGTGCTTCAATCGACGCGTGACCAGATTGGCGCCCTCGAGCCGGGCCTTGAGCGTCGAATCCGCCAGCGACTCGTCCACCCAGCGCTTCGCTTGGCTGTCGTACCAGAGGATTGCGTACTTGAGCGCCGGATCGACGTCCTTGGGGGCGCGGAGCCACAGGTTCACCCACTGCTGCTCGGTGTTTGATGGGGCGAAGCGCAGGTCGGGGGAGAACGAGATGAGGGGCCTCCCGTTGTGCGTCGTCCAGGTCGCCGTCACCTGAATCGGCGTCGTGACCCGGGAGCAGGGCAGGTCCCAGTACGCGGCACCGTAGCCGGACGTCGCGGGATCGCAGACGACGTTCGCGGGCATCGTCAGGAGGTGATCGCCGAACTTCTCGAAGACGGGGATGTTCGGCCAGATCGTGAACGTGCGGGAGCCGCTGTCCTTGCCGCGACCGCTGGACTCGCTACCGCTCCCTTTATTGCTCCCGCTGCCGCTCCCGCCCTTGGCCAGGAGCGGGCCCGACAGGTCGAATCCCTGCTGTTGCTGCGGCGGCGCGGTCGGCCCTTCGGCGCACGCGGTCAGTGCGGCCGCGAGTACGACCACGACGGCGCCGCGTCGCATCGTCCTGAACACGAGCATTGACCTTCTCCTCGGCTGGAAATGAAGGATCAAGCACGTATCCTGGAGGCAAGGCCAAGACCTGCAATCAGTTAGCGGCGGATGTGTCCACGCGATGCGGCGGGCTGACCGACAGCTTTGAGCACTTTCGCCCGTACCGGACGCGGAATCAGTCGAACTGCCGTGTTACCGACTGCCTGGCGACGCGTCCGTGGCGTCTCGCGCGTCAGGACGATTGTTGCGAAACGCAAAGATTCTCGCGTTCTGCGGTGGGCCTGGCCCGTCGAGCCTGAAACGGCAAAGGCGGCCGGCATCCCAATGCCGGACCGCCTCTGCACACGTCCAGCCGGCCCCCCGCCGGCTGGCCCCCACTATTTAACCCCCAGCCACCATGTATCCCGCGCTGTCCTGAGTCATGTGTCGAGCCTCCGTCGGATCGACGTCGTGCGTGGCCGGTTGCGAGCTCTGATGGCTCGAGGGAATCATCGTCGCAGCTCCGCGCGCGCTCGGCGCGCTGATCGGGCTCACCAGCCCCCCCACAGATCGACGTCGCCGCCAAGACCGGAGGTGACGTTGTAGCTACCAAGGCCAACCCACAGCGCCCAGTCCGAGAAGTGCTTCAGGCGGCGCGTTACCAGGTTGCCGCTCTGCACCGCACGCGCCTTGAGCGTCGGGTCGGTCGCGGCCTCATCCACCCACCGGCCGAGCGCCTTGTCGTACCAGAGGATGGTGTAGTACTTCTCCGGATCGATGCCCTTGGTGTCCTTGAGCGACAGAGTCACCCAGCGGGTCTCGTCGTTCGACGGGACGAAGCGCAGGTCGGGCGAGAACGAGACGACCGGCTTGTCGTTCAGGGTCGACCACGTGGCCGTGATCTCGATCGGACGCTGAATCGGCGAGCAGGGCGCATCCCACAGTGCCGCGCCGTAGCCCGAGGTCGCCGGATCGCAGACCGCATCGGCCGGGATAAAGAGGGTGTGGTCGCCGAGCTTTTGCCCGATCGGCAAGCCCGGATAGACCACGAACGTACGCGAGCCGTAATCCTGGCCGCGGCCGCTATACAGAAGGGCGCCCGCCTCCGGAGAGAGGCCCGAGCCCGAGCCGCCGGGCGCGGTCGCGACGTCGCCGCACGCGGCGACCCCGAGAGCGAGAACTGTGACGAGGGTGCTGCCTCGCACCGACTTGGTCACGAACATGGATGCTATCCTCGAGGAATAGAAGGGATCAAGCGACCCTTCTAGAGGCAAAACCAATTCCCACTTCAGGTTACGCCCGAATCTGTCCACATGGGACGGCGATATGACGCCCTCGGTCGGCCGCTCTGACGCCATCGGACGACGACTTCGGGCGCTCTGGCCGGAAAGGTCACCCGAGCGGTAGATCACAAACGCCCTACCGCCCCGGTCTCGTCTGGCAAAACGCCAAGCCTTTTGCATTCTGCGATGGGCGGAAGGCGCGATTGCAGGGCCCGGCGGCAATCGGCTTGCACTAGAGGCCGGTGTGCCCGGCCACCGCGTCTTCCTTCTCTCACCCGCACGCTGTGACGGAGAGCGCGCGAAGCTGCTCACCGATCCGCAGGGGCGCTCCGAGCTCGCGGCACGGCTGCGCGAGCCGGACGGGGTCCCGCTGGGCGAGGTCTTCAGCTTCCTCAGCTCGCTCTACTTTCGCGGGAAGCTGACCTACGCGCGCGTCTTCGCGAATCCGCCGCGCGGCGTGCGCCCTGCCCTGGTCATCACTGCCGACCGCGGGCTGATGTCGCCGGACGATCGCGTGCGCCGTGACGATCTGCTCGCCTTCGCGCAGGTGGACATCGCCGGGGGCGACGAGCGCTACGTCGCCCCGCTCCGCCGCGACGTGGCCGCGCTCGCGCGCAAAGTCGGGCGGTCGCTGGT
>DASPJU010000867.1:0-2601 GCA_035628475.1 Salinarimonas sp.
CGGGTGAGCGCGCCTAGATCGTGCTCAATGATGAGAAAGCCGATACCCTGGCGGTTCAGCTCGGAGATACGCTCGCCGAGCGTTCCAACAAGAACAGGGTTCACGCCCGCGAAGGGCTCGTCGAGTAGGATAAGGCGCGGCTCGACCATGAGGGCACGGCCGAGCTCGAGGAGCTTCTTCTGGCCTCCCGAAAGCTTGCCGGAGGGCTGGTCCGCGACCCGGTCGAGGGTGAGGAAGGCCATGACCTCCTCGACCTTGGCGCCGATGCGCGCCTCGTCGGCGCGCACGAGCCCTGGTCGGAAGAAGAGGCTGACGAGCCCCTCCCCGGCTTGGCCGGGCGCCGACGCCATCAGGTTCTCCCGCACCGTGAGATGGCTGAACTCCCGCGGAACCTGGAAGGTACGGACCATGCCGGCAAGGGCGCGAGCCGGTGGCGAAAGCCTGTCGAGGGCCGTACCGCCCAGGTTCACGTGACCGGAATCCTGCGCCATGAAGCCGGAGATCACGGAGAAGAGCGTGGATTTTCCAGCTCCGTTGGGGCCGATGATGCCGAACAGCGAGCCCGGTTCCACGGTGAGCGACACGCCGGCGAGGGCGCGAAAGCCACCGAAGCTCTTCGAGACGTCGCGGATGGTGAGGGCGGCGCTCATCGTTTGGTGAAGTCCCCCATGAGGCCCTGCGGCCGGTAGATCGTGAAGAGAATGAGCGCGAGGCCGACCGCGCCGATTCGCACGGAGGCCATTTCCACCTCACTCACTCCCGGGACGATGTCGCGGAGAAAGCGCGAGCCCTCGAGAAAGAGCATCAGAATCGCGGTGCCCACGACCGCACCCGAGACGCGCCCGACCCCGCCCATGATGATCGCCATCCAGACATAAAAGGTGACGAGCGGGATGAACTGGTCTGGGACGATGTAGGTGATGTAATGGGCATAGAAAGCGCCCGCGATGCCGGCGAGGCCCGCGCCCACCATGAGCACCTGGATCTTGAACCGGGCCGGATCCTTGCCGAGTGCCTTGACGGCTTCCTCGTTGTCCCGGATCGCCTCAATGATCCGCCCGAACGGCGAGTTCGAGATCCGGCGCATCATGAAGGCGGCAATTGCCGTGGCGACGAGGAGCGTTGCGAGGACCGCGAGCGCCGCGTTGAGGCCGACGCCGATCCCCTCGTAGAGCCGCGGCACGCCGGGCAAGCCCTGGACGCCGTTTGTGAGCCATCGCTCGCTCGTGATGACGATGCGCACGGTTTCGGAGAAGCCGAGGGTCACGATGGCGAAATAGTCGTCCCGCAGCCGCAGGCTCACGAGCCCGATCGGCCAGGCGGCGAGAGTCGCGAGAGCGGCCGCGGCCGCGAAGGACAGGGGCAGCGGGACGCCTCTCATCGCGAGCAGCGCCGAGGCATAGGCGCCGATGGCGAAGAAGCCGACATGGCCGAAATTGATTAGCCCCGTCAGCCCGTATTGGAGGGTGAGACCCAGCGAGAGCAGCGTGTAGATGAGGGTGATGATCGCAATGGCCGCAAGGTAGGATTCCATCACCGCACCCCCTCGATCCGGCCGAAGAGCCCGCGTGGGCGCACCAGGAGGACCGCGAGCATCACCGCGAAGGCGAGCGCGATCTTGTAGGTGAACCCAACGAGGGGGGTGGAGACCTCCTGCGCCACGCCGATCAGGAGCCCCGCCACGATCGCGCCCACGGGCGAGCCGATGCCGCCCAGGATCGCGGCCGCGAAGGCCGGCAGCAGCATGTCCCAGCCCACCTCCGGCGTCACGATGGTCTTGAGCCCGATCATCAGCCCCGCCACCGCCGAGACGGCGCCCGCGAGCGCCCACAGGGTGAGCATCACCGGCTCGGGCCGAATGCCCGACACCCGGGCGAGGTCGCGGTTATCGGCGACGGCGCGCATCTGCCGGCCGATCGGCGTGAGATAGAGGATGGCGAAGACCGCCGCGAGGGCGGCTACCGCGACGCCCGCGAGCTGCAGGTCGAGGGGGTTCACGCGGATGTCCCCAACGAGATAGGGCCGCCGCAGCGGCACCTGGAACACCTGCTGCCCGTGCCCGAAGGCAACGCCGAGCCCCGCCCGGATCACGAAGCCGACGCCGATCGAGGCGACCAGCAGCGCCACGACCGAGCGGTCGGCGAGCTTCTTAAACACAGTGAGATAGGCAAGTACCGAGACGAGGGCGGTGACGAGGATCCCCACCGCCCCCCCTAGGACCAGCGAGCCCGTCGCCTTGTGACCGAACAGGGCGCCGTAGGCCCCGAACGTCATGGCGTCGCCGGTCGCCGCGTTGGGAAAGCGCGCTATGCCGAAGACGAGGGTGATAGCGAGCGCCGAGAGCCCGATGATCAGGCCCTGGACGATGCCGTTCACGAGAAGCTGGGCGTAGAACATGGTGCCCTTGTCCCCCCTCCCCCTTGCGGGGAGGGGCTGGGGGTGGGGGTCGGAAAGTCGGAGCGATTCGTCGAGAAGGGAGCACGCAGGCGGGTACAGCACCCTCCTGCACCGGGACTTCTCGCGTCCCGCCCCCCACCCCTAACCCCTCCCCACAAGGGGGAGGGGGATGGGCGCTCAAATCTTCACGACATAGCGCCGCTT
>DASPJU010000868.1:0-2429 GCA_035628475.1 Salinarimonas sp.
GACGATGGCCAGCCGCAGCAGCAGCGCGTCCGTGTCCTCCTGCCACTCCTCCTCTTCCTCAAGGAGTTGCCACGACATGTGCTTGGCCACGCGATCGGCGCGGGCCGCCTTCTCGTCGGTCGGCTGGCCCTTGATCGAGGCCTTGACCACTTCCGGGCCGTCGATGATCGCCGCGTAGGACCGCGCGTTGAACTGGATCGCCGCCTGGATGATGAGCGGGTACTTGACGTTCGAGGCCCCATCCCACGGATAGGCCTTGGCGGTCTTGGCGAGCGTCGCAAGCTCGATGGCCTGCTTCAGCTTCTCGTCGTAGCCGGCCTCCTTGCGTGAGGCCTCGTCGACTTCGAACTCCTCGCAGACCTTGGCGCCCATGCGGGCGAGGATCGTCTCGTCGATGTCGAAGGCGAGGTTGGGCGACTTCGGGGCGCTGAGGATGAAGTCCGCGTTCGCCTGCTGGGCGGGCGCTTCGGCTTCCTCTAGTTCCGGGTCGGGGGCGTAGGCTTCCGACATCAGATCAGCGTTCCGCCGTCAGTATCCTGTCGTGGCGTTGCGGCCTGACTCATCCCGCCACTCCTCTTCCGGCTCCCATTGCTGGGGCTCTTTGTAGACGACGCACACCAGGCCGAAGGCGTCCGCGCCATGGCTCGACCAGTCGTGCTCAGGGCCAAGGCCGATGTTGCGGGCCTCGTCCTTCTTCTCGTGGTAGTGGCCGAGCGCTTCCCGGCCCGCTTCCGTCGTCGCCTCGTTGAACCAGATCCGCGGGAACAGGCGCCGCGCCGCCTCAATCCGCATCTTCGCGGCGCCTTTCCCCTGATTGGGGACCACTTCCACCTCGAACAACGCATCCCGCAGCGCGCTCGCGTAGGACACGTCATGAACCCGGTCGTTCGTGTCGCCGTCGTGGGGCAGCACGCAGAGCGCCTTGCCGTAACCCCGCTCCCGCAGCCAGCTCACGTGCGCTGAGAGCGGCTGTCCGACAGCTTCGTAGTAGTCCAGCACCCGGATCTCGCGGCCGATGAACTGAACCACCCAGATCGCGCAGGCGTCGGCCTTAGCCCCCGTGCCGCCGATGTCCCAGATGGCCCGCACGGTCATCAACGGGTCCAGCGCCACACGGCCTATGCGACCTTCGCGCTTGGCCTGAAGCAGGCTTGCCGCGTAGTAGGCGCCCTCGGTCACCGTCTGATACCCGCCATCCCACACATGGGGGTAGGTGTCAGGCCGAAGCTTCAGGTCCTCCTTCCGCTCCTCCTCAAGCTCGTTCGGGAACCACGGATTGTCCGACCAGTTGGCCGACACCACCACGGCGCGCTGCGTGGCCGAGGGACCGCGGAAGAAGTCGTCCACCGCATCCGTCTTTCGACGCGGGTTCCAACTGAACCACAGCTCCGAGCCTTCCTTGCGGATCGTCGGGCGCAGCATCGCCAGAGACGTGGCGCTCAGCGTTTGCGCCTCCTCCACCCACGCCACATCGAAGCCCTCCAGGGACTTGATGCTCTCCGCGTTGTGGTCCTGCATCCCCTCGAAGATGATCACCCCGCCGCCCGGCGTGACGATCTGCGCCCGCTGACAGTCGAAGCTGGCTCCAAGCCCGTAGGCCTGGATCTTGTCCTCGATCAGCCGCTTGGCGGACTCGCTCAGGTCCTTCTGCACCTCGCGGATGCAGACGCCCCGGAAACCCGGCTCCGAGAACGCGCGCTCCACGATCAGCCCCGCGAAGAAGTGCGACTTGCCCGAACCCCGCCCACCGTACGCCGCCTTGTAGCGCGCCGGCTCCAGCAACGGGCGAAACACCCGCGCGGTGGGGATTTCGAGGTCAGCTTCCTCGGGGGTCGACAATTCGGCGCGTGATCGTGCGGACGGTCGCGTCAACGCTCGCATTCACGTCCTGCGGGAGCATCTTGACCCAGAGCTTGTAGAACTCGGTCTCGTTGTCCCTCGCCCAACTGGTCAGGCGATCGACGCCACCCAGGCCTTCGAAGGCTGCGCCGAGCGCCTCCTTCACGGCCGCGGTGTTCTTGTTAGGGGTGCCCTTTTGTCGGCCGCCCGTTTTCCTGCCGGCTGCCATCTATCTTGCTCTACTTTAGACCGCATCCCTGCGCGGTTCAGTTGATGGTGGTGTCGTTCGGGACGTCCTGGATGAGCGAGACGCCTAGCCTGCGCTCGTACTCTTCCGAGAGCTCCTGAAGGCCGGCGTTGTTCTGTTCGAAGACCATTGCAGCCCATTGCTTCATGCGGGCGCAGTAGACGGCGGCGGCTTCGAGTTCGTCCTGGGTGAGTTCGGTGACCGTCTTGCCGTCGTAGGTCATTGCCACCCCCAATAGCCGTCGATGGTGTCGACGTATGAGATGGTCGCCATGATCAGCTTGGGCTCTGGCTTAGTGGGCTCTAGGTCCAGGCGGTGGAGTAGATCCTGTTCCGCCTGCTCT
>DASPJU010000869.1:0-5412 GCA_035628475.1 Salinarimonas sp.
TCGCTGGTCAGGCCGGCCGATGATCAACGGGGCGATCCGCTCCCACTGCACGTCGCTCAGAACAAGCCGGTCCAGCACGCTCAAGGCCGCCTCCAAAAGGCAGCCTTGAATCATGCCACTCCGCCAAACGGAACCCCAAGACTCCACACCGCCTAGGACGCGCTCGGCCGCACCCCATGACAGCGGCGGCGCATCCCGCTATAGCTCCCGCCCCCGATCCCGCGCCAGGAGCCCCGATGTCGGCCGCCTCGCCCTTCGACGACATCCGCCAGCTCATCGTCTCGATGCCTGGTCCCGACGAGGCGGCGGTCGAGGCCGTGCGGGCGCGGGACCGGGGGCTCACGAAGCCCGAGGGCAGCCTCGGCCGGCTCGAATGGCTCGCCGAGTGGCTCGCGGCCTGGCAGGGCAAGGCGCCGCCCACCGTGGCGCGCCCGCTGGTCTGCGTCTTCGCGGCGGCTCACGGCGTGGCGGCGCGCGGCGTCTCGGCCTTCCCGCCCGAGGTGAACCGGCAGATGCTGGAGAACTTCGCCGCCGGCGGCGCCGCCATCAACCAGATCTGCGCCGCGCAGGGCCTCGGCTTCAAGGTCTTCGACCTCGCCATCGACATGCCCACCGGCGACATCACGCAAGGCCCCGGCATGTCCGAGAAGGACGCGGTCGCCACCATGGCGTTCGGGATGGAGGCGATCGCCGGGGGCACGGACCTGCTGGGCATCGGCGAGATGGGGATCGGCAACACGACCGTGGCGGCAGCAATTTACGCGGCCCTCTATGGTGGCCCCGCCGAGAGCTGGGTCGGGCGGGGCACCGGCGTCGACGACGAGGGCCTGGCGCGCAAGGTCGCGGCGGTCGAGGACGCCTTGTCCCATCACGCGGGGCATCTCGAGGATCCGCTGGAGGTCCTGGCGCGGCTGGGCGGGCGCGACATCGCCGCCATGGCGGGCGCGATCCTCGCGGCCAGGCTCCAGCGCGTCCCGGTGGTGCTGGACGGCTATGTGGCGACGGCCGCCGCGGCGATCCTGCACGCCGTCCACCCGAGCACGATCGACCACTGCATCGCGGGCCACCTCTCGGCCGAGGGCGCGCATCGCGAGGTCCTCGAGCGGCTCGGCAAGATCCCGCTCCTGGCGCTGGGCATGCGGCTGGGCGAGGGGTCTGGCGCGGCGCTCGCCATGGGCGTCGTCAAGGCCGCTGCCGCGATTCATCGCGACATGGCCACCTTCGATCAGGCGGGCGTCTCGGGCCGGGCGGGCTGACGCGGTCAGGCGCTCCGGCGCAGGAGGCCCCGCGCGCCGAGCTCGCCGCGCATCTCGACCGAGACGGAGTCCGGCACCCGCAGGGTCGTCGACCAGCGACCGACGTTCAGGACGATCTCCACCGGCACCACGTGATCGTCGCGGAAACCCGTGGGGGCCGCCCGGTAGACGAGGGACGTCGGGCCGTGCGTCACGGGGTCGAGGCGGAACACCCGCTCCCCGCCGCTCCCGTCGCGCGCCGCGAGCGACACCGGTCCGCCCTCGAGGGAGAGGTCGCCGACGGCGCGTCCGGCCAGGGTCAGGGCGCCGAAGACGCCGGTCGGCGCGAAGCAGACCCGCAGGGTGGGGCCGTCGACCTCCCGGGCGCGGGTCTCGAGGCAGGTCCCCTGGCGGGTCCAGTCCATCGCCATGGCTCCCGGGTCGCGCGCGTGGCGCTGCGTGCCACCCGCGCCGGAGCGGGCGCCCAGGGCGGCGCGCTCGGCCTTCCGATCGGGCTTGTCGGCGGGCTGGCGCAGACCGCCGGTCGTCGCCTCGTCGTCGACGCGGAAGGGCAGCGCGACGCGACGGTCGAGGCCCTCGGGCGGGGTGAATGCGTCACCGGCGCGGGTCATCACGACGACCCCGGCGCCCGCGAGCTCGGCGCGGGTGAGGATGTGGATGGAGTCGTGGCTCGTGGCGAACAGGCGCTCCTGCACCCGAGGCGGCATCTCGACCTCGTTCATGAAGCGGATCTGGTCCGCCACGCGCTGCTGGAGCACCTCGTAGACCTGGTTGACGGAGGAGCCCCGCAGATTCTCCCGGTCGGCGCCCGCGGAGGCGAGGCGGGGCCGGTGGACGCCGATACGCGCTCCCGGCAGGGCGACGCGCCGCGCCACCCTCGCGCTCCGGTCGTAGCCCCCGAAGAAGATCATCGCGCAGGCGCTGTGGCAGCGGGCCCTCGGCCCGACCACGGTGCCGATCCCGCGCTCGCGCAGCAGGCGCGCGACCGCCATTCCCTCCTCCAGGGCGCCCCCGTCCGAATCGAGGGCGAGGAAGGCGGGAGGCTGCCCGGCCGCGGCGAGCGCCTCGCTCACGCGCTTGAGATCGCCGGCCCGGATCTCGCCGGACAGGAGCAGGACGTCGACGCCGCCCACCCGCGCCGGGGCCACGGTCGCCGCCGCCGCTGCCAGGGGCGCGAGGGCGAGGGCAAGGCCTGCAAGGGCGAGGCGTTTCCAGGCGAGCAGCGGCACGGCACGGTCTCCGGCGTGGCGGCGCCAGCCGCCGCTGCCCCGGATTACCGCGGCGCCGCGCCCGGCGAGGTGCCGATCCTCACGCGGCCCGCGCGCCGTCCACGGGCGGCAGGGCATCCATCACGCGGTTCGTCGGGAAGGTGACCACGGCCTCCGTGCCCTCGCGGGGCTTGGACCTGAGCTGGAAGGTGCCCCCGTGCAGGTCGACGAGACCCTTCACAATCGGCAGGCCCAGCCCGGAGCCCTGCTCGGCGGTCTTGAGGGCCCACGAGCCGCGCCCGAAGGACGACATGACGATGGGGATCTCTTCTTCCGGGATGCCTGGGCCGGTGTCGCGCACGCTTACATATTGGCCGCCCGACGCCGTCCAGCCCACCTTGAGGGTGATCTCGCCACCCTGCGGGGTGAACTTGATCGCGTTGGAGAGGATGTTGAGCACGATCTGGCGAACGGCGCGCTCGTCCGCCCACAGGCGCGGCAGGGACGGATCGACCACCTCCCTGATGGTCTGGTTCTTGGCGCGCGCCCGCAGGTTGAGCATGTGGCGGGCGTCCTCGACCACGTGGCCGAGGCGCAGGGCCTCCTCGTTGAGCTCGTAGCGCCCCGCCTCGATGCGGGACAGGTCGAGGATCTCGTTGATCAGGGTGAGAAGGTGCTGCCCGCTCGCGTGGATGTCCGAGGAATAGTCGCGGTAGGAGGACGAGGCGTGCGGACCGAAGACCTCGTTCTTCATCACCTCCGAGAAGCCGAGGATCGCGTTGAGCGGCGTGCGCAGCTCGTGGCTCATCGTGGCGAGAAAGCGGGACTTGGCGAGGTTCGCCTCCTCGGCGCGCCGGCGCGCCTCGTCGGAATTCGCCTTGGCCTGTTCCAGCTCGACGATGAGCGCGTCCTTCTCGGCCCGGGAATGCAGCGTCGCCACGGCGCTGGAATAGAGGCGGTGCCCGAGCAGGATGAAGAAGAGCTGCGCGCTCATCGCCATGACGACGAGCAGCACGGTCTCGACGCGGGTATGCGACAGGCCGAGCGTCACCGTGAGGGTGAGGGTGAGCGGCGCGATCCCGGCATAGACCGCCAGCCGGACGGTGGACGAGAGCATCGCCGCCACCGCCGCCACGATCAGGACGACGAACAGCACGAAGCCCTGGACCGAGGGCGAGTCCGTGCGCGTCAGCATCGCGATGAGCGGTGCCCAGGCGGTTCCGTGGGCGATTTCGCAGATCACGAACAGGCGCGACCAGCGCGACAGCGAGACCTCGCTCTCCGACTGGCGCAGGAACCGGCGCGACAGGGTGATGACGGCGCCGATGACCGCGTAGGTCGTGCAGAGCCAGATCAGCACCTGCTCCGTCGGCAACCACACGCTCGACAGGCCCGCGGCGGCGAGCGCCAACCCGAACAGCGGAAGGGCCGCCCCGACATGGTACTGGGCATAGAGGCGGGTGAGCTCGTAGTCGAACGAGCGCTCCAGCCCGCTCGACGAGGTCAGCCGCTCGCGGGCCGCGCGCATCTCCTGCGCGATCTTGCGCCGCCGCAGCGCTTCCTCGGCGGCCTGCTCGCCCGCCCGCGGCTGGAGATGCGTGGTCGTTTCGCCCATGGTCCTACGCAACGGCACCCGCGCGTGCCGGGATGCGCGCCGCGCGGATGCCGGGAACCATGACGGACAAATCTTAATGCCAGGCTCACGTGATCGTCGATGGACGGGGCGCCGCCGCCTCGCGGCGGCCGGCGTCATCCTCGCGCTCGCCCTCGCGCTGGCGCTCGCGGCGGATCTGCCGTGGCGGGCGCCCCAACAGCGCGAGGTGATCGGGGCGGCGCGGGTTGTGGACGGCGATTCCCTGCGGGTCGAGGGCGTTGCGATCCGGCTCAAGGGCATCGACGCGCCCGAGATGGCGCAGATCTGCCAGCGCGCCGGCGCCGCCTATCCGTGCGGCCGGGAGGCGCGGCGCCATCTGCAGACCCTCGTCGGGGCCGCGCCCGTCCGCTGCCGGAGCGAGGGGCTCGACCGCTACCGGCGTCGGCTCGCTGTCTGCTGGGCGGGCGAGCGCGCCCTCAACGAGGCCATGGTCCGCGACGGCTGGGCGGTCGCATATCGCGACCGCGCCGCCGACGCGCTCGAGCGGGAGGCGCGCTCGGCCCGGCGCGGCCTCTGGGCCGGGGAGTTCGAGCGCCCGGCCGACTGGCGCCGCGTCCATGCCGCGTCGGCGGCCGGCGGCGAAGAGCCGCCGGACGATTGATGCGCCTCAGCTCTTGGCTGCGGGCGGCACCGGCATCGGAGGCGTGCCGTAGACCCGGGGATCGACCGGGGCGAGGTCGCCCACGTCGCTCGAGCCGGGCGGGTTCTCGACATAGGTGAACTGCCCCTTGCCGTCCGGGGACGGCCCGCTGGCCCAGCGGCCCTCCTGGCTCTCCGTGCCCTGCGAGTGGTTCAGGAACTGGTAGGAGGCGGCGCGCTGCTCCAGCTCCTGCGGGAAGTTCGAGGGCACCGGCGTGGTCTCGAGACCGTCCGCCTCGAGCTCCGCGATGGCGGCGAGCCACTGGTTCTGGTGCATGGTGTCGCGCGCGATCAGGAAGGAGAGCATCTCGCGGACGCCGGTGTCCTCCGTCATGTTGTAGAGCCGCGCCACCTGGAGGCGTCCCTGGCTTTCCGCCGTCACGTTGAAGCGGAAATCCGCGAGCAGGTTGCCGCTCGCGGTCATGAAGCCCGCGTTCCAGAGATTGCCGGAGCTGTCGACCGGCCGCGGCCCGAGCCCCGCCACGATGTAGTGCTGCGGGTTCATGCCTGCCACGATCGCGTCCTCGACCCGGGCGCCGCCCATCACGGCGCCGACGATCGAGTTCTTCGCCATGTCCTCCTGGTCCTCGATCGGCGAGGTCTCCAGGAGCCGCGCGATCATGGTGGCGAGCATCTCGACATGGCCGATCTCCTC
>DASPJU010000870.1:0-2029 GCA_035628475.1 Salinarimonas sp.
GGTACTAGCCGGAGCGGCGCTGCACGCCGGCTGGAACGCAGTGGTCAAGGTCGGGCTCGACCGCTTCTCGTCGATCCTTCTCCTGGCTCTCGTGCAGAGTGGCCTCGCGCTCGCCCTGCTGCCATTCTTTCCCGTGCCCCGGCCAAGCTTCCTGGCCGTGGCTCGTCGCCGCGGCGGTTCTGCACACCGGCTACAAGCTCTTCCTCATCCGAGCCTACGAGCACGGCGATCTATCGCAGGTCTATCCGATTGCTCGAGGCATGGCGCCGCTCATCGTGGCGATCATCGGGGCACTTCTTCTTGGCGAGGTGTTGTCAGGATCAACCGCGCTCGCTGTCTGGACGATTGCGCTCGGTGTTATCCTGATGGCCGCTTCGGGTGGCAACGCAGGCCGGATGGCTCGCCGGCCACTCATCTACGCGCTTGGCACCGCGGGCTTCACCGCCGCCTACACGCTCGCTGACGCGCACGGTGCGCGGCTGGCAGGTAACCCTTCGGCCTTTGCCTTGTGGATGTTCGTCGGCGATGGTCTGGGAATGCTGACCTACGCGCTAGTCGCGCGCGGGCCGACCGCGTTCCCAGCCCTTCTGCCCGCTTGGAGGTCGGGCCTGGGAGCCGGCACCATGTCGCTTGGCTCTTACTGGATCGCGATCTGGGCGTTTACGAAAGCACCAGTGGCCGCGGTCGCAGCGTTGCGCGAAACAAGCGTACTATTCGCAATGCTCATCGCAGTCGTGTTTCTCCACGAACGCACCAGTGCGTGGCGCTGGGCAGCGGCCAGCTTGATCGTCATCGGCATAGGCGCGATGCGGCTCGGCGGCTAGACAAGCTGCCTCGACACGAATGCGTTCTGACCGGCACTGGATCGGCCGCCTCTGCGAACCCGACAGCAGGAAGCAGACACCGCCGAGTAGGGGCCTGCACGCAGATCAAGGCCCCGATCTCGGGAGGTGTCTACTACAAGCATATGCCGGGTGCGCCGAGCTGTCGTGCCCTGAGCCACGTTTCCCGACAGAAACGGCCAGCGACCGCAGCATATGCGATCGCCGAGGAAGAGGGCGAGCCGGCGAACAGAGTATCGGTCTGGCTTGCGCCCCTGCGGCGGCCATGCTCGTCGACGAGCCCAGGCTTGGGAAGCTGGTTTAGTTCTGCGGGCGCTGGCTCGAACCGGCGGCCCCGCCAAACAACGCGAGCGCAACGTCGTCTGCGCCTGCCTCCTTGGCGCAAGGCCCGGAACAGGACGCGGCGCCGTTGGCTATCCCGAGCCCGCCTCTGTGGCGGAGCGCCAGTCAAGGGAGCAATCGCATGCCTCAGATTAAGAATGCCGAGCAGCTAGCCGCAAAGGGCCTGAAGGAAATCCATAGCGCCGAGCGCCAGCTCATCCGCCAGCTGCCCAAGCTGTCAAAGGCCGTCGAGCACGAGGGGCTTCGAACCATGCTCGAGCGCCGTCGCGAGATGGGTGAGCAGCTTATTGAGGACCTGGATGAGATCTTCGACGAGATCGATGTCCGGGCGGGCCGCAAGAAGAACAATACCGCCGAAGGGCTGATCGAGGACGTCAACGAGCATCTCGAGGAGATCCAGGAGCCGGCCGTGCGCGACGCTGCGCTCCTCGCCGGTGTCCAGAAGGTGCTGCACTACTGCATCGCCGCCTGGGGCACATCGCGCTCAATGGGGGAGCTGCTTGGTCAACAGCGCGTCGTTGAAGTGATGCAAGCTGTGCTCGATGAGGGCAAGCGGATGGACGAGGAACTCACGGATCTCGCCGAGAAGGAAGTCAATCCCAGGATGCTCGAAGAGCAGCAAGGAAAGGCGCAGGCAGCAGCCTAGAGGCGGTGCGAGGCCGCTGCCGAGATGGCGCGGCCTCGCCGACCCTGATTGGGCTACTCGAGCCAGAATGAGAGATGGACGAAGCGGCCTCTACGAACCGTCGTCGCTCTGCCGCTGCCGGCACTGCAGGTGAGCGATCGCTATGGGCGCAGGTCGGACTGAGCGCTTCTGGCCGAGAGCGGACCCTCTGGTGTTGGAG
>DASPJU010000871.1:0-3350 GCA_035628475.1 Salinarimonas sp.
CCCCGTCATCGGCTGGCGGGATGACGCCGTACTCCTCGACCAGCGCGTGAAGCGCCTCGGGCATGAAGAGCGCCTTCTTCGTGTGGTGGAAGGGCCCGAACTTCGCGTTGAAGGTCACGACGATACAGCCGTCCTCGGTGATCTCCGCGTCCATCACCTTGAGCGGCTTGCGATCATGCTTCGGCTCCGCCATCGACCTAGCCCCCGAGGAACGGGCTCTTCGCCAGGGCGGACTTGAGCTCGACAAGGGCGGTCATGCCCACCTTGACCGAGCATGCGTTGACCGTGGCGTCCCAGATCGCGCAATGCTCGGCCTGGCACTGCATCAGCTGCGCGCCGATCTGAATCGCGGACATCGGATCCGTCCCGGGCTTGATGATCGCACCCTTGTTCACCTGCGGGACGGGCATCACGCCCAGGAAGGGGCACATGGGGCGTTCTTCCTGGGGGGCGACTTCCGGCTGCTGCTGCGGCCCCGGCGCTCCCCCCTTCTTCTGGAAAGGGTTCTTCTCCGACATGGCGGGCTCCTCCCTGAAAAAGTCCTATGGCGCACGAAGGGCGCGCCGTAGGCCTTTGCAAGGCGCGTCCTAGCGAGTTGTAGGCTAAGGGAGGTCTCTGAACCTCAAGTTCAGCCCCGCCGATTACTCTTGCGTGGGGCGCTGCCCTTCTGGCTCGTACCTGATCACCACGTCGCGGCCGCACTCAAGGCCCGTGTACGGGTGCGGCGTCGTGCATTTGCCCTCGGCCGACTCGACGCCTCGCCCGTGGAGCGAACAGACGAATGTCGGAACCTTGGGCACCTTTAGCTTGCGCCGTTTCCTGCTCCCCACCTTCAGCGCCCCTCCCTGATCCGCTTCGTGATCTCCACCCCGTCGACCGGGTTCTCCGGCGTCCAGGTCTGTGTGCGGTATTCTTCCGCGACTTTGGCGCAGCGGGCGCGCTCAAAGCCGACAGCCTCTCGAAGCGCCTTCAAGACGTCCCGGTGGTCCTCGCAGATCGTCTCGATGAGGTCGCAAGCCGGGATGCCGGGGCAGGAACGAAGGCTCGGGAGGATCTTGAGTTCGACGGCGTCAGGCATCTTCGTCATGAATCATGCTCCGGGGTGATCGCCTGGATCTCAAACTCTTTCAGGGTCACGGACACCTTCTGACCTAACTCGTAGACCTCGATGGGGTACGGCAGCGCGCCCGCGCCCTCCCGCTTGACGTTCTCCCTCCAAAGTCGCCCGACCTGGCGAGCGAGGGCTTGCTCGTCGTGGCAAATCGTGTAATCGTTCGACGCGAAGCAGATCACCAGCCAGCGTTTCTCAGAACTCATCTTCGATGGCTCCTACGTCAGCTTGATGTACGTGCCGATCTCGACCTGGGCCGCGTACCACGCCTCCCGCGCGTCTTCCTCAAAGCGCTTGCTGGCCGTGGTCCCCATGATGTCGCGGCTCCACTTTCCCTCGACCTGGGACATATACTTCAGCACCACCAGCGCGTCGACCTTGCGCGGGTGGCCAAACGGCAGCGCCATGCCGCTCGGAGTGTGGTAGACCACCCAGTAGCGCATCAGCTTCCGCTGGCCCTTTCGGAAGTCGACGCCGCGGGCGACGCACCAGGCCCCGGCAGACGACAGGATCGGCACGCGCATCTTGCGCCTCCCGTCCGCCGAGATCGCAGTCACAGTTTTCACGATCTACGCTCCCTTGATCTTGAGGCCCTTGTTCGAGCCATTCCCGAGTCGCGGATCGACGTACTGCTCCCAAGGCACAGATTTGTAGAGGCCCCGGCACGCCCAGCGCTGGAGCGCCTTCAGTTTCGGGTCCGCGTTGTTGAAGACCATCGGGTAGGCCATGCACCCGAGTCCCGTGATCGTGTTGAAGCGATACAGGATCTCGTCCATCGTCTCGCCCTTGGCGAAGCCGACGAGCATATAGACCATGATCCGGCCGGCGGGGATCCCCGCGCCCGTCAGCATCTCCAAGCCACGGCGGAAGGCGGACTCCTCCCTCACGTTGTCCCAGGCGGTGTAGATGCGGCGTCGCTTGAACTCGTTGTCCCAGTAGTCCGTCTCCGCCAGCGCCCGCGACGTCTCCTCGTCCATCTGGCGGATGTTGATGCCTTGGCAGAAGGCCACGCGGAAGCACCCCTCCCTGATCTCCCGAAGGCGTTCCCGCCAAGCGTCGCGCGGCTGGCCGAAGAAGTCGTTGTCGAGGAGGAGGACGCGACGGGGGTAGTTGTCGCCCCTGTAGATATCCCAGATCGAATTGACGGCCTTCGGCTTGCCCTCCTTCTCGGGCACGACGCAGAACTTGCAGGAGAGCCGACACCCGCGTTGCGTGAAGCCGATGGAGGCTTGGTAGGATGGGTAGATCGAGTAGTCGGGCTTCACCCGCTCCCAGTCCTGCGCGGAGATCTCCGTCAAGCTCGACTTCAGGTCGACGCCCGTACCGCCCCAGCGCACGGCGCCCCACTCCCGCTCGATGGCGGCCCGCTTCGGCCCGGAGAACGCGAAGATGCTGGAGCCGTAGACCTCGCCGGGCTCAGAGTCCCACAGCTCCCGGCCTCGCCCACGCACCAGACGGACGCTCTCCCCAGAGTCGCGGAAGAACCGCGCCAGGCGCATGAGCGCCAGGTTCGGGAAGGCCCCGTCAGCGTGGATGAGGTATTTCATCGAATGGCTCTTTGGATCTTCAGGCCCCGCTACCGACGAGGTGAACGAGCCGGCGGCCGCGGATGTCGACGAGGCGAATGAGGCGAGCCCATCCGCCGCCGCGGCGGAGCTCGCGCGTGCGCTTGAGGCGAACTCCAGCCGCTTCCAACGAGGCGAGCAGTTTGTAGACCATCCGCTCTGAGATCCGGAGGCGCGACGCCATTTCCTCGATCGTGAGTCCGTACCGCAGGTCCGCGAGGATCAGCACGAGGTCGATCGCCTTCCGGATCGGAGCACGCCCGCGCCGGCGCGGCCGGCGGCGCGCTTCCTCAACCTCCGTTCCCCCGATAGACATTGCTAATCCTTCCCCTCCAGGTCGTTGAGCCTGACGAGCGCGTCGTTCAGGTGCCCCATCGGGCCGAAGAGAACGCTCCTCAGGAAGTCCTCGCCGCTGCTCCGGGTGATCACCTCGTGCGCCGCCTCGATCACTCTGTGCCGCGCGCGGTCGAGTTCGAGGGCCTTCTCCGGCGTGAGCGCGAGAGCCTTCTGCAGCGCGGCGTGCAGATCTCCCACCGCATGCCGCGCGGGCCGGTTCTCCATGGCGTCGGCTGTGTTCTCCATGGCCTTCCTGCCGAGGTCGCGGAGCGCGGCGGCCTGCGCGCCGAGCGCCTCAACGGCCAGCGTGAGCTCGTTGATGACATCAAGCGCTTGCT
>DASPJU010000872.1:0-3092 GCA_035628475.1 Salinarimonas sp.
GCGACTCCGGGTCGCGTGAGAACGAGAAGACCGCAGCCAGGGTTCCTATCCCCTCGCCGCGACCTGTGGACGGGAGCGGCGGTCAAGGGGCCCGAGCGGGCCGCCGAGGGCCGGCGAGCCGCCATGACGACCGCCGTTCCCTGGAGGAGGTCGCGCAGACGGCCCTGCCTGGAGGGCGACGCCGGTTCCAGCCCGGCTTCCCACCCGCCGACCCGACCCCTCGGAACCCTGGCGCGAACGTCGTTGCCGCGCGTCCCCCGGAGGTTCAGGCGGCCGGCCTCCCGCCCGGGCTCCTCCCCAAGACGGAAGGCGTCAGAGCGGGATGTTGTCGTGCTTCTTCCAGGGCGTCTCGGCCTGCTTGTCGCGCAGCATGGCGAGGCCGCGGGCGATGCGGCGGCGGGTGGAGTGGGGCATGATCACCTCGTCGACATAGCCCCGCTCCGCCGCCACGAAGGGCGACATGAAGCGGTCCTCGTATTCCTTGGTGCGGGCCGCGATCTTCTCCGCGTCGCCGAGATCGGCGCGGAAGATGATCTCGACCGCGCCCTTGGCGCCCATGACCGCGATCTGGGCGGTGGGCCAGGCATAATTGAGGTCGCCACCGATATGCTTGGAGGCCATCACGTCGTAGGCGCCGCCGAAGGCCTTGCGGGTGATCACGGTGACGAGGGGCACGCTCGCCTGGCTGTAGGCGAAGAGGAGCTTCGCCCCATGCTTGATGAGCCCGCCATATTCCTGCGCGGTGCCCGGCAGGAAGCCCGGCACGTCCACGAAGGTCACGATGGGAATCTCGAAGGCGTCGCAGAAGCGCACGAAGCGCGCGGCTTTCCGCGAGGCGTCGGCGTCGAGCACGCCGGCCAGCACCATGGGCTGGTTCGCCACCACGCCCACGGTGCGCCCCTCGACGCGGGCGAAGCCCGTGACGATGTTCCGGGCGAAGCTCTCCTGGATCTCGAAGAAGTCGCCCTCGTCCACGACCTTCAGGATCAGCTCCTTCATGTCGTAGGGCTTGTTCGGGTTGTCGGGGATCAGGGTGTCGAGGGAGCGGTCGACGCGGCTGGGATCGTCGTCGGAGGGAATCTCGGGCACGCCCTCGCGGTTGTTGAGGGGCAGGAAGTCCATCAGCCGGCGGATCTGGAGCAGGCACTCGACGTCGTTGTCGAAGGCGCCGTCGGCCACCGAGGACTTCGTGGTGTGGACCTTGGCGCCGCCCAGCTCCTCGGCCGTGACGGTCTCGTTGGTGACGGTCTTCACCACGTCGGGCCCGGTCACGAACATGTAGCTCGTGTCGCGCACCATGAAGATGAAGTCCGTCATGGCGGGGCAGTAGACGTCGCCGCCCGCGCAGGGGCCCATGATGACGGAGATCTGCGGGATGACGCCGGACGCGATCACGTTGCGGCGGAACACCTCGCCATAGCCGCCCAGCGCCGCCACGCCCTCCTGGATGCGCGCGCCGCCGGCGTCGAACAGGCCGATGACGGGCGCGCGGCTCTTGAGCGCCATGTCCTGGAGCTTGGTGATCTTCTGGGCATGCGCCTCCGAGAGCGAGCCGCCGAAGACCGTGAAATCCTTGGAGAAGACGAAGACCTTGCGGCCGTTGACCGTGCCCCAGCCCGTCACCACCCCGTCGCCGGGCACCTTCGACTCGGCCATGCCGAAATCGGTGCAGCGGTGCTGGACGAACATGTCGAGCTCCTCGAAGGAGCCGTCGTCGAGCAGGAGCTCGACGCGCTCGCGGGCCGTGAGCTTGCCGCGCTTGTGCTGGGCCGCGATGCGCGCCTCACCCCCGCCAAGCCGCGCCCCCGCGCGCCGCTCCTCGAGCCGGTCCAGAATGTCCTTCATCGGGTCACCATGCCTCGCCTACGCCTGCGGCGACGCTTACCACGGGCACGAGCAGGCGCAAGCGGTACGCGCGACCTGACCCGCCCTCCTCGCTCAGGCCGCGAGCGCGTAGGTGCGGGCGGCCGCCAGGAAGTCCAGGCGCCGGGCCGCGCGGCGGGCCATGGCCTGGGCGTCCTCGCCCCAGACGCTCTCCTGGTAGATCTCGTCGGCATGCGCCGCGCGCCAGGCCGCCTCCGGGTCGAGGCGCCCGCTCGCGCAGGCGAGCGCGATCAGCACCGAGCCCGTCAGCGTCGTCATCACGTGCAGCGCCGCGAGGCGGAAAGGAGAGGTCTCGGCCGCCACCCGCGCCCGCACGGCCTCCAGGGCGGAGGGCGGCTGGTCGACGAAGGTGACCCCCTGGGAGAGCACGAAGCGGGCGCCCGTCTCCTCGCGGATCATGGCGAGGACCGGGTCCCAGGCGGCCGCCTGCTCGGCGACCAGCCGCTCCGGCTCGCCCGCGCGATAGCAGACGAGGTCGGAGCCCGCATATTTGGCGATGTCGTCGATCACGGGCTCGCGCCGCTCCGCGACGCCGTCGATGGCCGAGTTGGCGAGCCGGGTGAACGGCATGGTGCCGGGATCGATGGTCTCGCCCTGCGCGTCCCATTCGGCGGCGACCGCCTCGCCCAGCGCCCGCGTGGGCAGGAGCAGGGGCCGACGGGCCGGCGTGCGGGCGGGCCGGCCGTCGAGCGCGAGCACGACGCCGCCCGCCTCCTCGACGAGTCCCGCCGCCTTGTAGAACCGCTTGGGCCGCTCGGTGCGGAACGCGCGCTGCGCGGCCTTGGTGGGGTCGACCGGCTCGGGCTCGTCGCCGAACCAACCCTCGAAGGATGTCTCGCTCATGGAGGTCAGGTAGGTGCGCCCGCCCGCTCCGCAAGGCGGGCGGATCAGCGCGCCCGATCCAGGAAGCCGTTCTCCCCGAGCCAGGCCAGCGCCCCGGCCATGTCGGCGGCCACGGCCTGCGCTCCGGCCGTGATCAGGTCCGCGGGCGGGTGGTAGCCCCAGGAGACGCCGAGCGCCCGCACGCCGGCCGCCCGCGCCATCGCCATGTCGTAGGTCGAATCGCCGATCATCACGGCCCGCCCGGCAGGGGTGCCGGTCTGGGCGAGCGCCCGCTCGATCATCCCGGGATGGGGCTTGGAGGGCGCGTCGTCGGCGGTCTGGACCGTGTCGAAGAGGTCCTCCCAGCCGTGCCGGGCGAGCAGGGC
>DASPJU010000873.1:0-10230 GCA_035628475.1 Salinarimonas sp.
GAAATAGACGCCGCCCGTGAGCTCGCGCAGAATGATGATGTCGAGCCCGTCCACGACCTCGCGCTTGAGGCTCGAGGAGTCGGCGAGGGCCGGATAGCAGATGGCCGGACGGATATTGGCGAACAGGCCGAGATCCTTGCGCAGGCGCAGCAGGCCCGCCTCCGGGCGGGCGCGATAGGGCACGTCGGCCCATTTGGGGCCGCCCACCGCCCCGAACAGCACCGCGTCGGCGGCCTGCGCCCGGGCCATGGCGGCCTCCGAGATCGCCTCGCCATGCGCGTCGTAGGCCGCGCCGCCCACGAGGTCGCGCTCGGTCTCGAAGGAGGCGATGCCCTGCCGGTCGAACCAGCGCACGATCTTCTCGACCTCGGCGCTCACCTCGGGGCCGATCCCGTCGCCCGGCAGGAGAAGAAGCTTGTGCGTCGGCATGGTCGGTCGCCCCCGTGGATGATGCGGGCGGTTTAGGCGGGGCCGGGCGGGAGGGCAAGCGGCTCAAAAATGCTCGGCCCGGATCACCTGCACGTCGGAGACCGTCACGATGCCGATCTGGCGGGAGACCACGGCATAGGCCGTCTCGAGCACCGCGTCGACCTTGGCCGGATCGGTGATGCAGACCACCATGACCATGCGCCCGGCGTCGCCCGCGAGCCCCTCGCCGCGCCAGCTGCCCTCGTGACCGCGCCCGGCGAGCACCGGAACGACCGTGTAGCCGGTGACGGCCGCCGCATCGAGCCGATCGATCAGCCGGCGCAGGGCCGGAGCCTCCAGGACGATCTCGACGCGCTTCTTCAGGTGGGTCTGGACCATGGCGGCCTCACGTGCCGACCCGCGCGGCGAGCGCGAGATAGAGGGGGATGCCCAGCGCGAGGTTGAAGGGGAAGGTCACCCCGAGCGAGAGCGTGAGGTAGATCGCGGGGCGCGCCTGGGGCAGCGCGAGCCGCATGGCGGCCGGCACCGCGATGTAGGAGGCGGAGGCCGCGAGCGTGATGAACAGCGCCGCGCCGCCGACCGAGAGGCCCATGGGCCAGATCGCGAGGGTGGCGAGCGCCGCCGACACCAGCGGCATGCCCAGCCCGAAGGCGAGGACCGGCGGCTTGAGATGGCGCGCGCCCTCCCGCATGCCGCGCCCCGCCACGAGCCCCATGTCGAGGAGGAAGAGGCAGAGCACGCCCCGGAACGGGTCGATGATGAAGGGCGCGATCATGGCGAGCCCCTTCGGCCCCGTGGCCCAGCCGATGAGGAAGGAGCCCACCAGCATCACGACCGAGGCGTTGAGCCCCACCTCGCGCAGGAGCGCCCCCATCCCCTCGCCGGCCGGCACGTCGCCGGAGCGGCGGGCGAGATAGAGGGCCGAGAGGATGGCCGGCGTCTCCATGAGGGCCGCGACCGCGACGAGATAGCCCTCGAAGCCCAGGCCCTGGCCGCGCACCGTCTCGGTCGCGGCCACGAAGGTCACGATGGAGATCGAGCCGTAATGGGCGCTCACCGCCGCCGCGTCGGCCGCGGGCAGGCGGCTCGCGGCCCGCAGATAGGCATAGCCCAGGACCGGGATGAGGAAGGACAGCGCCACGCCCGCCAGGGTCACCGCGCCCATGCGCGCCGAGAGCCCGCTCGCGGCCACCTCGGCCCCGCCCTTGAAGCCGATGGCGAGCATCAGGTAGAGCGCCAGGGTCTTCGCCACCGCCTCCGGAACCGCCAGGTCCGAGCGCGCCAGGGCCGCGGCGAGCCCCAGAGCGAAGAACAGCACCATCGGCGAGACGAGGTTCTGGGCGGCGAGGTCGAGGAAGCTCAAGGGCGCGCGTCCGGCGGGGGGCGCCCGTCCATGGGCCAGGCCCGCCCCGAAGGCAAGGGGGAGCGCCCGCGGAGGTCCCCGTGCGGTCCGCGCCCTAGACGGCCCCCTGCATCGAGCGGGGCGGGTCGGAGAGGTCGACGGGATCCGGTCCGAGCTTGCGGTTGACGATCAGGGTGAGGACCTCGAGAAGGCCGCGGGGGTGGATGACGAGGTCGCTCATCTGCAGCGACTGCAGGGTGAACCAGCGCGAATCGAGGACGGGCTGGCGCTCGGAGGCGGCGAGCCCCGTGGTGTCGAGGCTCGCCGGGTCGGCGCGCACGAGATGGTAGCGCTCGCGCCCGAAATAGGGCTCGCGGAAGAGCTCGAAGGGGGCGTCGCGGACCGCCACGAGGGGACCGATGCGCGCCTCCTTCAGCCCCACCTCCTCGGCCAGCTCGCGGGCGAGCGCCGCCTCGTGGCTCTCGCCGGGCTCGCAGCCGCCCCCCGGCAGGGTCCACAGCTGGCGCAGGCCCGGGCGGGCGGGGTCGACGTCGCGGGACGCCTCGTAGGCGATGAGCAGGACGCGGTTCTCCGCGTCCATGAGGATGGCGCGGGCGACGTCGCGAGGGGGCAGGTCTGCCGTCATGGGAGCTCCGCAAGCCGCGCCAGGTCCACGTTGGCGCCGCACAGGAGAACGCCGACCCGCTCCCCCGGTTGCGGCCGGTAGCCGCCGCCGATCAGCGCGGCGAGCGCCGCCGCCCCCCCGGGCTCGGCCGCGATCCGCAGGTCGCGCCAGAGGACGCGCTGCGCCTCGACGATGGCCGCGTCGTCGACGAGCGCCACATGGTCGAGATGCACGCGGCAGATCGCGTGGACGAGGGCGCCGACATTGCGGGCGCCGAGCGAATCGGCCGCGACGGAGGCGACCTCCACGTCCACCGGCCCGCCGGCCTCCAGCGCCGCGTGGAGCGCCCGCGAGCCGCGCGGCTCGACGGCGACCACCCGGACGCGCCGCTCCCACCACGACGCCATGCCGGCGACGAGCCCGCCGCCGCCCGCCGCCACCAGCACCGTGTCGAGGGGGCCGGCGTCCTCCTCCCATTCGAGGGCGACCGTGCCCTGGCCCTCGATGGTGGGGACCGCGTCGTAGGCGTGGACGGAGAGCGCGCCGGACTGCGCCACATGGGCCTCGCAGGCGCGCAGCGCGTCGGCGTAGCGCTCGCCGCCGATGACGATCTCGGCGCCGCAGCGGCGGATCACCTCCACCTTGGCGGGAGACGAGATCTCCGGCACGAAGATCCGGGCCCGGTGCCCCAGCGCCCGCGCCGCATGGGCCACCGCCGCGCCGTGATTGCCCCCAGACGCCGCCGCGACCCCGGCCGCCGGCACCGGCCGCGACAGCAGCGTGTTGAAGGCGCCGCGCGCCTTGAACGAGCCCGCATGCTGCAGGAACTCGAGCTTGAGGGAGAGCGGCCCGTCATGCCCGAAGGCGCCGGGCGCGAGGCCGCTCACGGGGGTGCGGCGCACGTGATCGCGGATGCGGGCATGGGCGGCGCGGATGGCCTCGGGGGTCACGGAGGGGGTCATGCGGGGGTCCGGGGTCGGGGCACCCAGATCGCGACGGGGATGTCGTGAGCGTCGCGCTCGGGCGGGTCGGGGAGGGACATCGCCCACCCTTGCGCGATGGCGCGGGCGCCGACAAGCGCGGCCAGCGCATCGACGACGTCGTCGGGCCGCGCCCCGCGCGGGACGGGGCCGTCGACGCTCTCCGGCGCCAGGCCCACCGCGAGGAGGAGGTCGCGCCGACGGGCCGCGCCGGCCGGGTCGATCTTGCGGGCCGCCAGGGGCGCGCCGCCGTTGAGCGCCCAGAACACGCCCTCGGGATGGACCTCGCGGATCCGGGCGCGCAGCTCCGGGCGGGCCCGCAGGAGCGCGTCCACCTCCCGCACCTTGGGCAGGATGTTGTAGCCCTGGATCGTGATCCCCCGCGGCGGCTCGGAGCGCGCCCGCGCCTCGCGGCAGCAGGCCGCGTGATCCGGGGCATAGATCGCAGCCCGCGCCGGCATCGAGAACACGGACGCGGCGCGGGAGCCGAGCAGGGGCCGCAGCAGGCGCTCGGGCGTCCGCCCCGGCCCGTCGATGCGCTCCGGCAGGCCGATGGGGATGTCCACCGCGATCACGGCCGGGCGCTCGGGGGCGTCGGCGACCTCCTCGACGGCCCGCACCGGGCGGATCCGCGCCGGCTCGGATCCGTCCAGCGGCATGAAGGCCGCCACCCACCCGCCCCGGCACCCGTCCACCCCCGCGATCCAGGTCATTCCTTGCCCCTCCGCCGGCCGCGCTTTAAGCCAGGCGCCGCTGAACCGGAAGGACCCCCCGATGCCCGAGATCCGCCCGCGCCGCTCCGTCCTCTACATGCCGGGCTCCAACGCCCGCGCCCTGGAGAAGGCGCGGTCGCTGCCCTGCGACGCCCTCATCCTCGATCTGGAGGACGCGGTGGCGCCGGACGTGAAGGAGGGCGCCCGCGACGCGGTCGGCGCCGCAGTTCGAGCGGGCGGCTACGGGCCGCGCGAGGTGGTGATCCGGATCAACGGCCTCGACACGCCGTGGGGCGAGGCGGACCTCTCGGCCGCCGTCGAGGCCGCGCCCGACGCGATCCTGATCCCGAAGGTCTCGCATCCCGACACGCTCGTGTCGCTGGGCGCGCGGCTGCGGCGCCTGGGCTGCCCGGACCATGTCCGGGTCTGGGCTATGATCGAGACGCCGCTCGCCATCCTGCGCGCCGAGGCCATCGCGGGCGCGGCCCACGACGTCGACACGCGGCTCGCCTGCCTCGTCATGGGCACCAACGACCTCGCCAAGGAGACCCGCGCCCGCTTCGTGCCGGGTCGCGCCCCGATGCTGCCCTGGCTCGCCACGGCGATCCTGGCGGCGCGCGCCTACGGCCTCGACGTCCTCGACGGGGTCTACAACGACCTCGGCGACGAGGCGGGCCTGCGGGCCGAGTGCGAGCAGGGGCGGGACCTGGGCTTCGACGGCAAGACGCTGATCCACCCGAACCAGATCGCCGCCGCCAACGCGCTCTTCGCCCCGGCGGCGGAGGAGGTGGAGCGCGGGCGCGCCGTCATCGCGGCCTTCGAGGCGCCCGAGAACGCCGCCAAGGGCGCCATCTCGCTGGACGGCCGCATGGTCGAGCGCCTCCATGCCGACATGGCGCGGCGCATTGTGGCGCTCGCCGACGCCATCGCGGCGCGCGGATAAGCCTCCCAGCCTCCAGGCGCGGTGCCTCGCACCCCGGCGGACATCCGCCGGGAGCGACGGCGCACGGCTTGAAACTTGCTTGAACTTTCTACCTACGACTTTGGTTGAGATTCGAGCGGTGGCGGCGCACGGGAGACGGGCATGATCTTGACGGCGGAGGACCTCGGCCGCTCCCTGCGCGGGACGGCGGACCTGCTCAACCGGCGCCGCGAGGGCGTGGCGGCCTTCGACATGAGCGAGGCAGGCTTTTGGCGCTCCTTCGGCGCCATCTGGCTCACCCTGCCGGCCTTCGTGGTGACGCTCGCCCTCGAGGAGCGCCGCCTGGGGGCCGAGGCGGGCGGCTCGCTCTTCGCCCATCCCGGCGCGGCGCTGCTCGTCGGGCTCGCCCAGGTCGCGAGCTTCGTCGCCCTGCCCTTGATCATGATCGCGCTCTGCCGGCGCCTGGGGCTGGGCCGGGCCTACGTGCCCTTCGTGGTGGTGACGAACTGGCTGTCCGCCTTCGCGGCCCTGGTGCTCGCGCTGCCGGGCCTCCTGGTGCTGATCGAATGGGCGACGCCGGATCTCGCGGCGGTGTTCCTGCTCGCCTTCGGGGCCGTGGTGGTCCACCTGCAATGGTTCGCCGCCAAGGCGACCCTGGGCGTCCCCGGCCTCGTCGCGGCCGGGGTGGTGGGCCTCGACCTCGCGATCCAGACGGGGCTCGGCCTAGGTGCGAGCGCCCTCATCGGCGTCTGAAGCGTCAATCCGCGAAGCGGCGGCCCAGGAACTCCTCGACGGCCGCCCCGAAGGCATCGTTGCGGTCGCCCGCCACCATATGGCGGGCCTGCGCGACATTGGCGTATTCGGCGTGCGGCGCCAGCGCCAGGAAGGCCTCCACGGCCTCCGGCGTCACGAGTTCGCTCGCGCCGCCGCGCACCAGCAGGGTGGGGACGCTCAAGCCCCGGGCGGCGCGCTCCAGGGCCGCCTCGACGATCTCCCGGTCAGCGTCCACCGGGCGGGGTCCGTCGAGGAAGCGCGGGTCCCAGTGCCAGCGCCAGCGTCCGTCCGGGTGCAGGCGCAGGTTCTTGCGCAGGCCCTCCAGCGACGTGGGGCGCGGCCGGTGCGGCAGGTAGGCCGCCACCGCCTCGGCCGCCTCCTCGATCGACCCGAAGCCCTCCCGGGCGCGGGCGCGCATGAAACCCTGGATGTGGTCGACGCCGCCGGGGTCCATGCGCGGCACGATGTCGACGAGGACGAGGCCCGAGAAGACGGGCTCCCCCGGCGCGCCCAAGGCCAGGAGCGACGCGATGCCCCCGAGCGAGGCGCCGATCGCCACGGGCGCGCGCCCGGTCTCCCCGGCGATCTGGCGCGCCACGGCGGCGGCGTCGTCCCCGAAGTCGGGAAAGGCGTAAGATCCGTCCTCGACCCAGGCGGAGTCCCCGTGCCCGCGCTGGTCGAGGGCGACGACGCGCCAGCCCGACGCCGCGAGCCGCCGGGCCGTGTGGCCCCAGGCATGCCGGGTCTGGCCGCCGCCATGCAGGAGGAGCGCCGCGCGGGGACCCGGGCCCGCCACCGTCGCGGCGAGCGGGTTGCCGGCCGCGCCCTGGTAGACGCGGTTCGTCATGGCCGCTCGCTCAGGAAGGCGAGCACCCCCGCCTTGTGGGCGCGGTCGCCCACGGCGAGGTTGTGGTCGCGGTCGGGGATGTCGAGGGCGCGGGCGTTCGCGATCAGGGCCGCGAGCTCGTGGGGCGAGCCCGCGATGGGGTCGCGGGTGCCCACCGACACCAGCGTCGGGACCGCGATGCGCGCGGCCTCCTCGCGCGAGAGCACCTGGCGCGAGCCGCGGATGCAGGCGGCGAGCGCCGTGAGATCGCTTCGCGTCTGCTCCGCGAAGGCGCGGAACATGCGCTGCATAGGGTCGGTGAGAGCGTCGAGGGAGGGCGCCTCCATGGCGTCGGCGATGCCCAGCGGCAGGCCCACCCCCTCGACGAGATGGATCCCCAGGCCCCCGAGCAGGGCGGAGCGCACGCGGTCGGGATGCGCGAGGGCGAGATGGGCCGTGATGCGCGCGCCCATCGAGTAGCCCATCACGTCGGCGCGCCCGATCCCGAGATGGTCGAGGAGGCGGAGCGCGTCCCCGGCCATGGTCGCCGAATGATAGGCCGCCGGGTCGTGCGGCTTGTCGCTCGCCCCATGGCCGCGATTGTCGAGGGCGACCACCCGATAGCCGGCGCCGGTGAGCGTCTTGGTCCACAACGTGTTGACCCAGTTCACCGCGTGGTTCGAGGCGAAGCCGTGGATCAGCAGCACCGGATCACCCGGCCCTTGCGCCGGGGCGATGTCGATATAGGCGATGCGGACGCCGTCGGAGAGGAAATCGTGCATCGGGCCGTCATAGCGCGTTCCGCGCCGAAGGAAACCCGCCCGGGCTCGCGCCGTTCCCGCCCCCCGTTCTCGGGGTCCGACCCGACCAGCCCAGCCTCGTGGCGATCCGCCGAGATTGGTGGACGGACCCCCGCCTGTCGCCTCCTCGGCGGATGGCAGCGGTCCTATCCCGCGCGACCCGCGACCAGGATGAGGTTGCCGTCAGGGTCGCGCACGATGAAGGTTCGAGCGCCCCAGGGTTCGCTGCGCAGCGTCTGATGGAACGGGACCCCGGCCGCCTGGAATTCGAGATACAAGGGCTTGGCGTCGTCCAGCGTCAGCCCCGCCGCGACGACGTCGGGCTCCCGGGACCGCATCCCTCGTCGTAGATCGGCCCGCACACGCGCCGGAGGTTCAGCCGGGCGCCGTCGCGAACGATCTGGCCGAAGAAGGCCGGCTCCCCATAGGAGAAGGCGACTCGGAAGCCGAGCTTGTCGCGATAGAAGGCCAGGGCGGCGTCGAAATCCGTGACCAGGATGAAGGGCTCGGCCGCGATGATGCCGGACGGCGGTGTCGTGGCGGTCGTCGGGGTGGACATGGCTTGAAGTCCTTTGACCAGCGCCGGCCAATCCTGGAAGCCCAGCTTCCTCGCGACGAGCTCCTGCGCGTCGCCCAGCTTGAAGGGCGAGGCCAGGACGTCGATGTCGGACATCGCCGCGAAGCGGGGCAAGAGGGACCTGATCTGAGCCGCGACGGGAACATATCCGTCGCGGTGCCAGCGCAGGATGAGCTTGGCCTGTTTTCGCAGATGGTCGAGGCTGGACACGGGCGCGACGGGGTTGGGGTGTCGTAGGCGGGCAATGCCCCTCCGGCCTTTCGGCCGATGCGCCCTACAGCAGCGGCTTGAAGCTAGGCCGGATGTGCGGTGCGGGTCAAGGCGAGGCCTCGGCGCGGCCAGGCCGATCGCGCCCCGGCCCTAGAGACCGCCCGCCCCGTGCTTCGTCTTCGAGCCCTTGTAGCCGCTCTCGGCGATGCGGTCGGTGAGCGCCAGGAACACGCCCGAGCCGACGAAGACCACGTGGATGATCACGAGCCACATGAGGTCGCGGTCCGAGAGGTTCTTCACGTCCATGAAGCCCTTGAGCACCTGGATGGCCGAGATCGCCACGATGGAGGACAGGAGCTTCAGCTTCAGGCCCGTGAAGTCGATCTTGCCCATCCATTCGGGCCAGTCGGGATGGTCGGCCTCGTCGATGCGGGAGACGAAGTTCTCGTAGCCCGAGAAGATCACGATGATGAGGAGCGAGCCCGTGAGCGTGAGGTCGACGAGGCTGAGCACCCCCAGGATGACGTCCGAATCGCGCGAGGTCGTGACGTGGGTCAGCAGGTGCCAGACCTCGGCCATGGCCTTGTAGAGCAGGGTGAGCAGGGCGAGGACGAGAGCGAAGTAGAACGGCGCCAGCAGCCACCGGCTCGCGAACAGGACCTTCTCGAGCGCGCGTTCGATCCGCATCATAGCCCCCGGGCATGGTTTCGCGCGGTGATGGCACGCCGCCACGGGAGCGGCAAGCCGGGGCCTCGTGCCCGGCGCCCGCCGCTCGATGCGGCCGGCCCGGGTCTCCCAGGTGCGCTCTCGATAGCCGTTGCGCTGGGTGAGGCGATCCGGGCTGCGCTGGCCGGCGGCGACGCCGGTGCGGGCCTCAACCTCCAGCTCCATCAGGCGCTCGGCCGCATAAGCCAGCAACTCGCGTACGAGATCGCCATCCGCGCCCTTCTGACCAGGTCGATCAGGGCCATTCTGTCGTCGGTCATCGCCTCCGGTCAGGTTCAAGCTTCGCAACGCGAACCCTAGCCGAAGACCGGCCATGACCACCTCAACGGCGATCCGCTCCTATACCACTCCCAGAGACAAGACCATCGTGGAGGCGGTTCTGGACCCGCGGCACGATGACGAAGGGGTTACGCTCGATGGGCTGATGAAGCCCCCGGCGGTGTGGGACAGGCAGCTGCTGGCGCTTGATGCCGCGTGAGGATCCGCCTCGCGCCCATCCCGGCCGATCGCAGTGCTCGACGCGATTCCAAAAAGCCGACGTTCGCTGACGTCATGCCAGAGAAAAACGCCAGAGCTGGTAGGGGGGGCACGCTTGCCTTCGGCGGTATCGCCTTTCGTCTGCCGGAGTCATTCCACGACTTATGCGAGTGACCATTCCGGTGGCGTCAGCCATCTTTTGTTCCGCACCGGCCACAGGCTATCGTGCCTGTCAGACGTCACGGCGCGGAGACGTCTCGGCCTGGCAATCGTCACGTGGATCGAGCACGCGCCCCCGGGCGCCGTTGCGGGTCGACGAGGATCGATAAAGCTGAGTAGAAGAGCGGATAGACGAGCGACGCCCACACCACCCACCCCGGTACCGTGCGGTACACGAGCAGCATCCCTAGGAGCGCCGCCGCCCATACGGCGGCCCCGACCATCACCGGCAGCTTCCACGGGCGCGGGGCGAGGTTCGGGTAGATGAAGCGCACCGGTGAGACGGTCAACGCCGCGAGCGCCAGCAGGACCGCTCCATTGAGCCACTGCCCGGCCTCGCCAAGGCCCTGGGAGGCGAGGCCGGCATAGAACGCGGCGATGTTCCAGTAACTCGGGAAGCCGCGAAAGTACCCCGCAGCCTCATCCTTGGCTCCCACATGGGCGAACCCGAGCAAACTCGCCAGTAGCGCCGGAACGATCCACGCCGCACCGGCAAAACCCGGCGCGTACGGCACCCAACCCATGCGCCAGACGAGCAGCAGCGGGATGAACGTGAACGTGAGGTAATCGACGATGTCGTCGATCGTCCGCCCGTCGATATCCGCAGCGA
>DASPJU010000874.1:0-2103 GCA_035628475.1 Salinarimonas sp.
TCCCGTCATCCTCATCATCCTGCGCATGCTCCAGGGCCTGGCGCTGGGCGGCGAGTATGGCGGCGCGGCGGTGTACGTCGCCGAGCACGCCCCCACGGGCCGGCGCGGCTTCTACACGAGCTGGATCCAGACCACCGCGACCCTGGGCCTGCTCCTGTCGCTCATGGTCATCCTCAGCCTTCGCCTGTACCTGGGCGAGGCGGACTTCGCGGCCTATGGCTGGCGCATCCCGTTCCTCGGCTCCATCGTGCTGCTGGCGATCTCGGTCTGGATTCGCTCTCAGATGAACGAGTCCCCCGCCTTCAAGAAGATGAAGGAGGAGGGCACCAACTCCAAGGCGCCGCTCTCCGAGGCCTTCGGCCAGTGGAAGAACGCCAAGGTCGTGCTCATCGCGCTGCTCGGCCTCGTGGCCGGCCAGGCGGTGGTCTGGTACACGGGCCAGTTCTACGCCCTGTTCTTCATCCAGAGCATCCTCAAGGTCGACCTGTTCACGGCGAACGTGCTCATCGCCTGGTCGCTCATCCTCGGCACCGCGGGCTTCGTGTTCTTCGGCTCGCTGTCCGACCGCATCGGCCGCAAGCCCGTGATCCTGGCGGGCTGCCTCATCGCGGCGATCACCTACTTCCCGCTCTTCAACGCGCTCACCGCCGTCGGCAGCCCCAAGCTCGCCTCGGCGCTGGAGAACGTGAAGGTGCAGGTCGTGGCCGATCCCGCCACCTGCGGCTCCGTGTTCGATCCGGTGGGCATCCGCACCTTCACCCAGCCCTGCGACGTGTCCCGCGTGGCGCTCGCCCGCTCGGCGGTGAAGTACGAGCTCGTCCCCGGCCCGGCGGGCCAGCCGACCCGCGTCACCTTCAACGGCAAGGACGCGGCCGTCGACCCGAACGTGACCAAGAGCATGGCGAACTTCGCCGGGGCCGCCGTCGAGGCGGGCTACCCGCGGGTGGGCGACCCGACCATCGTGAAGGTGGACGGCTTCTTCTCGGTGTTCGCCAACGCGGCCGCGCTGAAGATGGTCGGCCTCCTCACCATCCTCGTCCTCTACGTGACGATGGTGTACGGCCCCATCGCCGCCGCGCTGGTCGAGTTCTTCCCGACCCGCATCCGCTACACCGCCATGTCGCTGCCCTACCACATCGGCAACGGCTGGTTCGGCGGCTTCCTGCCCCCGACCGCCTTCGCCATGGTGGCCGCCACGGGCGACATCTATTACGGCCTCTGGTACCCGATCGTGATCGCGCTCGGCACCTTCGTGATCGGCCTGCTCTTCGTCCCCGAGACGAAGGACCGCGACATCTTCTCCTACAAGGGATAAGGCGCGGCCCGCCCGCGGCGCCCCGGCGCCGCGGCCAGACGACCCTCACGGCCCTCCCCCCGGGGAGGGCCTTTTTCTTTCGCGCTGGATGCCGGGGCTTGCGCCCGCGCGCGACGCAACCGCCTGTGGGCTCGGCCCGGCCGCGGCCTTGCCTTCCAGCCCGGGCTTGTCCAAAGTGCCCTGCCCGCCCCAAGCGGTGCTCGATGCCCACCGGAGCCGGTGCGCCGCGGCGAGCGTCCCGCCGGCACCCCTTGACCCAACACGTCCGGAACGGCCCATGAGAGTGACAGTCGAACGAGCCGCCCTGTTGAAGGCGCTCGGGCACGTGCATCGCGTCGTCGAGCGGCGCAACACGATCCCCATCCTGTCCAACGTGCTGCTGCGCGCCGACGCCTCCGGCCTCGGCCTGAAGGCGACCGACCTCGACATCGAGGTCACCGAGACGGTGGCCGCCGACGTGCCCCAGCCGGGCGCCACCACGGTGCCGGCCCACGTGATCTACGACATCGTGCGCAAGCTCCCCGAGGGCGCGCAGGTCTCGCTGGAGACATCCGCGGACGGCGCCCAGATGCTCATCCGCTCGGGCCGCTCCCGCTTCACCCTCCAGGCTCTCCCCGAGGCCGACTTCCCCGACCTCGCGGCGGGCGAGATGCCCCACGCCTTCAGCGTGAAGGCCGGCGACCTCAAGCGGCTCATCGACAAGACCCAGTTCGCGATCTCCACGGAGGAGACGCGCTACTACCTCAACGGCATCTTCCTGCATGCGCTGGACGGCCCCGGCGGCGCGC
>DASPJU010000875.1:0-3495 GCA_035628475.1 Salinarimonas sp.
GCAGGACAGGTTCATGGCCGACGTTCGGAAGGCCGGCGGCGAAGCGGCGTGGGTTGGGGATCTCGATAGCGCGCTGCTGTGGCTGGAGCATCACGGGTTGCTGAGGGGAGAGGTGGGATGAGGCGCTTCGCGATCTTCATGTTCTGGCTACAAGCGTTCGGGCTGCTCTGCTCTCTCGCAGCAGTCGGCCTGAGCGGGTCAGTTTCGCTGTCGTGGGACGTGCCGATCATCGCGCTGGGGGTGCTGCTCCTTGGATTTTGGGCCAGAGAAGCCAAGCGCGCCAAGGTTTCCCGTGAAACGCAGGACAAACCCTTAATGACCGAAGACAAGCCCCACGTCGTGTACCCGAAGGACGCCGTCTTGCCGGCGGACGTGCTCCTGTTCGCGAGCTACGCCGAAGCGCACGAGTTCTGGCTGGCGCGCCAGCCCACTGGGCAGCAATGGCTGGTCGCTACACTCGGCCGCGTCATCGACCCGAGCGCGCCGATCATCGACGTGAACGAATAGGCCGACCATGAAACTGATTATTTCGGCGCGAGGAGTGAAGCGGGAGCTGCGGGCGCCGTTCGCGCTGTGCTGCTCGGCGGAAGACCTGGAATCCCTAATCCACGAGCTGCAGCGGGCTAGGGGGAGCATGCTCAGCAGCCCTTACGGCTGGGTGAAGATCGACCCCAGCCATCCCTGCGATGCTCCCTCGGGTCCGCCGAAGGATTGGACAGAATAGCCCATGGCCCGCAGGAGAAAGCCCATGTTGCCCAAGGTGCATGACCGCCTGGCGGCGGACCTGCCGATCAATTCGGTTGTCGCCATGGTCGAGGTGGATGATCCCTACGAGAAGGGCGCCAGGATCGCCGTGCTGCGCTCTGTGCGCGATGATCCGCTGGCGAGGCTCCACTGCCGCGGCCACATCGATCAAGCTCAGTACGTAGCTGGGCGGGCTTGGCAGGCTGACTACGAAGCTGCGGAAGTCGGCAACGTCGGAGCGATTGATCCGGCCAAGGAGGCTGTTGATGGCCGCCGTTTCGTGGAGCCTGAGACAGCCAAGCGCAGCGCGGCGCTCGTGCGGCTGGCTCGCGATGACAGGGCGCTAGGGCAGGAGGGGGCAATCCTGATCCGCCGCGTGCTTGTGCATGGGATGCTGTTCGAGCAGATCGCGGCCGAGCGGGGCGACATAGGGCAGGCCATGGTGAAATACCTCGGCAAGCGCTTCCGGGAGACCCTGGAGACGCTGGCCCAGGTTAGGGGACTGGTGTCGCAATAGGAGATCGGAAAATGGCCACTGTGGAAAACGACATGCACGAATGGTATGAATGGTGCGGCGAGAGAATGGCGCGATTGAGTTGTCGCGGACTAGGGCCACGGGCGCGATATGCCGTCATGATTTTGGCGCCCATAACGCTTCCGGCCTTGGCTGCGTGGAAGCTGCTTTGGATGCTCGCCTTTATGGGCGGCATACCATTTGTGGCAGCCTTCGGGTTTCGATCCACTAGCACTTGACTGGTACGGTCGAATATGCCTAAATCGCCATAGTTGATTTTTGCGCCCGGACCCCGCCTGGTCTCGGGCGCTTTTTGTTATGGGGCGGCCATGGCCGAGATAATTGATTGGCCGCTCAAGCCGTTCAACCCCAAAGAGCCGCAGGACTACGACAACCTCGGCCCCATGTCGCCCGAGCTTGGGCAAGCCATGTACGCGATGGCCAAGGCGCTGAATCTCATGGGCGCAGATCCGCAATGGGATCACTGCCTGTGCGCGCACTGCAAGCGCGCCGGTATCCAGAAATGCGGCGAGTCTGACTGCGACATGTTCGACGGATGCTGATCTCTGAAGCCTACCGCGCCAGCAACGCCGAACTCCACGCGCGTGAGGCGTCCTATGGCTCGCATGCCCACACCAGGGCGCCGGCCGTGCGGCAACTGGTCAAGGACAATGGATTCAAAACAGTTCTCGATTACGGGTGCGGCAAGGGCACACTGGCTGCCGCTTTGGACGGCATCGACGTTCGGGAATATGACCCTGCCATCCCCGGCAAGGACGGAGAGCCCGAGCCAGCCGACCTCGTGGCCTGCTTCGACGTGCTGGAGCATGTCGAGCCAGAGCTACTGGATTCTGTACTCGACCACATCCACGGATTGACCAAGCACATGCTGGTCTTCGTCATTTCCACGATCCCGAGCGGCAAGACGTTGGCCGATGGCAGGAACGCCCATCTCATCGTGAAGCCTGCGGACTGGTGGCGTAAGCAGCTCGGGAACTACTTCGACCTGATCGCATGGCGAGTAGACGCAAGCGCGGTCGTGGGCTGCGGGACGCCTCGGTACTGACATGGCAGCGCGTAAACGCAAGATCCGCCACGACGAAAACACGCGGGACAAAATTCAGGCAAGTCAGATCGTAAATCGCCTGACAAAACACATACTTGGCGAAGTCGATATGCCGGCAAGCGCCGTGAGCGCAGCCTTGGGCCTTCTGAAGAAGGTCATGCCCGATCTCTCCTCGGCTGAGATCAAGAGCGAAACCACCGTCCGCTACGTCGCCCGTATGCCGACCAAGGCCAGCGACAGCAAGACATGGCAGCAGCAGCAGCGGCCCGCGCAGACGATACAGTAGTCGTCTGGGAGCCCCAGCCTGGCCCGCAAACGTGGCTGATTACGTGCCCGATATTCGAGGTGTTTTTCGGCGGGGCGCGCGGCGGCGGCAAGACTGACGGCGTTCTAGGCGAGTTCATCGAGCATGCGGACGCCTATGGCGAGCATGCGATCGGCCTCATGGTCCGCAGACAGCGGACGGAGCTGATCGAGACCATCGAGCGGTCCAAGCAGATCTACGGGCAACTCGGCTGGACGTTCCACGAGCAGGACAAGATGTGGCGAGCGCCCAATGGGGCTCGCCTGCGGTTTGCGTATCTCGAACGTGATGCCGACGCTGAAGCCTACCAGGGGCACAGCTACACGCGGGTCTACGTCGAGGAGATCGGCAACTTCCCGTCTGATAAGCCGATCCTGAAGCTGATGGCGACGCTGCGCTCAGGCGCGGGCGTGCCGGTCGGCTTCCGTGCCACGGGCAACCCTGGCGGCCCTGGTCATACGTGGGTCAAGGCTCGGTATATCGATCCGTGCCCAACCGGGATGGTGCCGTTCAACGATCCGGTGTCCGGCCTTGAGCGGGTGTTCATCCCTTCCAAGGTGCAGGACAACCAATACCTCGGCGAGCAGTACATCCAGCAGCTCAGGGCGTCCGGCTCAAAGGAGCTGGTGCGCGCCTGGCTTGAGGGCGACTGGTCCGTCATCGAGGGCGCGTTCTTCGACTGCTGGAGCAACGAGAAGCATGTCATTCGGCCCTTCGAGATCCCGAAAGACTGGCTTCGTTTTCGGTCCATGGACTGGGGCAGCGCAAGGCCCTTCAGCGTCGGCTGGTGGGCAGTCGCAGGAGATGACCACGTTCTGGATGGAGGTGGCGTCATCCCCCGAGGCGCCATGGTCCGTTACCGTGAAT
>DASPJU010000876.1:0-3440 GCA_035628475.1 Salinarimonas sp.
CCGCCACCGCATGAGCAGCTTCGAGCCGGCCGACCGCTCCCGCCTGCTGCCGCGCTCGACCGCGGCGTTGCTGGCGGGCGTCACGGCGCCGGCGGTGCAGACGAAGACCGTGCGGCTGCGCGGCAAGACCGAGGCCGCCAAGCTCGAGGCGCCGGCGAGCGACCCCGGGGCGCCGCGCATCGTCTACCAGGACGCCCTGGTCCGCCGCTAAAGCCCGCCCCGTCGGGGGAGCGGCCGCTTCGGTCGAAGTTTCCAGGCAGCCTCCATCCGCGCTCGCGGACTTGGCCGTGCAGGTACGAGTGCCGCACCGCCGCGAGGCGGCGCGCACCGGCAGGGCCTGGAGCTTGCAGCCGCCGTGTCCGCGACCGGCCAGCCTTGGGCGCGGCGCTGGCACTCGATCAGATCAGCATGTCCGGGCGGCCGTGGCCGTCGAGGCTGCGGATCGCGACGCCGTCCGGCGGGAGATTTCCATGCCGCCGCCGCACTCCGCGCCCAGCCCGGCGATCCCCCGGGCGGGAGCGCCGGGCTGCGCGGCCGCGGGAACGACCAGCACGACGGCGATGCCGACGGCGGCCAGCAGGTGCGGGACAAGATAGGCGAGGGAGAGGCGCGACGGCATGGACGGGCTCCTGCGTGGTCTCCGACAATCCCCCGCGTTCATGTCGGGCCGGGGTCGCGCGGCGCCGCGCCGGGTTTCGTGCGTGACACGGGAACCGTCGGTCCTGCCCTAAGGTCGGCGGTCCCGCATGGGTTGCGACCGGCAACGGAGGACCCCGGAACCGCCGTGGGGCGACGTCGGGAACGCTCCCGGGGACGGCGCGAGGTCAGTGAGCGGTGGCTTTCGGCGGCTCCGCCGGGGCCGGGCGGGGGCGCTTAGGCATGTCGAGGGCCTCGCGGGCGCGGCGCAGGCGCTCCTCCATGGCGTTGACCTCCGCCTCGGCCGCAGCCGCGCGAGCGTGGGCCGCCTGGGCCTGAGCCTCGGCGAGCTGGATGCGGGCCGCCCAGACGCCCCGCTCCTTGGCGCCATGCTCCTCCAGGTGACGGGCGCGCGCCTCGGCCTCGCGCACCCGGCGCCGGGCGATGTCGAGGAACTCGGAGATCATGCCGTCGATCTCGGCCAAGCGCGCCTCGGCCTCCTCGGCACGGGCCTGCGCGGCCGCCAAGCGCCCGTCTCCGTCTTCGTCGCGCCAGCTCATCGCGGGTGTCCTCTGCCGGAGGGGGTTGGCGATCACGGACGCGACGCGCGCCGCCCCGATCCCAAGGCCCCGGCTCGCGAGGGTGCTCGGACAGGGTTAACGAGGAGTTAACGGGGCGACTTCCGACCGACCGGAGGTGCTCGTGGCCCCGCCGGGGTCGACGCCGGGGCCCGCACGACCTTCCTCTTGCCCTTCAGGCCAAGATCATCGTATCTGACGACAGGGGGAGAGCAGCAATGACGAAAGATGTTCAGCGGCGAAGCTTCAAGCTCGTACTGATCAAGCCGTCGCATTACGACGACGACGGCTACGTCATCCAGTGGTTCAGATCCCCGATCCCGGCGAACTCGCTCGCCTGCCTCTACGGGCTGGCCCAGGATTGCGCCACGCGGCGCGTCCTCGGCGACGACGTTTCGCTCGACGTCGTCGCCATCGACGAAACCAATACCCGCGTGCGCCCGGACCGGATCGCCAGCGAGGTGAAGGCGGCGGATGCTGGGCTCGTCATGCTCGTGGGCGTGCAGTCCAACCAGTTCCCCCGCGCCCTCGACATCGCGGCCCGGCTGCGCGAACAGGGGATCACGGTCGGCATCGGCGGATTCCACGTGTCGGGCACTCTCGCGATGCTCAAGGATCGCGAGCCAAGCGTGCAACGCGCCCTCGATCTCGGCATCTCGCTGTTCGCCGGCGAGGCCGAGGAGGGACGCCTCGACCTCGTTCTCCAGGACGCGCTGGCGGGGCGGTTGCAGCCGATCTACAACTTCATGAACGACCTGCCGGGCATCGAGCGGGTGCCGACCCCGATGCTGCCGGCTTCCGTGGTGCGGCGCACCTACGGCGCCAACACGAGCTTCGACGCCGGGCGCGGGTGCCCCTTCCAGTGCTCGTTCTGCACGATCATCAACGTCCAGGGCCGCAAGTCCCGGCGGCGCTCCGCCGACGACGTCGAGCGCATCGTGCGCGAGAACGCAGCCCAGGGCATCCTGCGCTTCTTCATCACCGACGACAACTTCGCGCGCAACAAGGACTGGGAGGCGATCTTCGATCGCCTGATCCACCTACGCGAGGTCGAGGGCATCAAGCTGCGCCTCGTCATCCAAGTCGACACGCTCTGCCACCGGATCCCCAACTTCATCGAGAAGGCGGCCCGTGCCGGCGTCGGACGGGTCTTCATCGGGTTGGAGAACATCTCGCCCGACAACCTCGCGGCCGCCAAGAAGAAGCAGAACAAGATCACCGAGTACCGCAAGATGCTCCTCGCCTGGAAGAAGGCGCGTGTGCTCACCTATGCGGGCTACATCATCGGGTTCCCGAACGACACGCCCGAGCGCATCCAGCGCGACATCCGCGTGATCCAGAAGGAGCTGCCGGTCGACATCCTGGAATTCTTCTTCCTCACGCCGCTGCCCGGCTCCGAGGACCACAAGAAGCTCCACGAGGCGGGAACCTGGATGGATCCGGACCTCAACAAGTACGATCTCAACCACGCGGTCACGGGCCACCCGCTGATGTCGCAGGCCGAGTGGGAGCGCGCCTATCGCGAGGCCTGGACGACCTATTATTCCGACGAGCACATCGAGCGCATCCTGCGCCGCGCCGCCGCGACCGGCAACTCGATCGGCAAGACCCACTTCCTCATCAACTGGTTCATGGGCTCGATCCGCATCGAGGGCGTGCATCCGCTGGAATGCGGCTTCATCCGCCTCAAGTACCGCATGGACCGCCGCCCCGGCCTGCCCGTCGAGCCGGCGCTGACCTTCTACCCGCGCTACGTCGCCGAGACCCTCGCCAAGCAGGCGAAGTGGATCTGGCAATATGCCCGCCAGCGGCGCCTCTACAAGACGCTCAAGCGCGACAAGACGGCCCGGGCCTACATGGACGAGGCGCTCACCCCGGTGCTCGACGACGAGGCCGAGACCCGGGAGATGTTCGCGACCGTCGAGGCCCAGGCCTTCGTGGCCGAGAAGCGGCGCCTCGATCAGGTTCGCGCCGGCGCCGCCTGACCTGCGTCCCCCGCAGATGGGACGCGGACGTCCATGGCGTCCTGCGCGGGGTGATGGACCCGCTTCCCTCATGGTCGGCGGGGGCAGCCTCTCGATGGGCGAGACGGATCCGATCGCCGAGCCAGCAGGGGTGGCGGCGAGACAAGCCGGCCGCTAAAGGTCCCGTAGGCCGCCATGTCCGCCCACGCGGTATCGGACGGTCGCGGCGGCACCGTCGCCCGAGCGACCTGCGCCGGATCAC
>DASPJU010000877.1:0-2468 GCA_035628475.1 Salinarimonas sp.
CCGAGCCACCCGGTGCAGCTGTTCGAGCCGGACGAGGTCGCAGAGAAGGCTTGATGTGACAGAAGCAAGGACGCCTGGCGAGGAGCGCCTGCAACGGCTCGCGGAGCCGGAGAAGGACGTCGCCGCGGGAACCCGCACCTACGTGGTCGGTCCCTATCTCACCCGTCGCCGCCGCGCGGCGGCCGCCGAGACCGGCGACGGCGCGCCGGTCAATCCCCGCCCCAGCGAGGCGCGCCTGTCCGAGGCCGTGGGCCTCGCGGCCGCCATCGACCTTCAGGTGGTGGACGCTTTCCAGGCGGGCCTCGCGACCCTGCGTCCCGCCACTTTTCTGGGCAAGGGCAAGGTCGAGGAGATCGCCGGGCGCATCGTCGCCGACGAGGTCCGCCTCGTGGTGATGGACTGCGCCTTGAGCCCCGTCCAGCAGCGAAACCTCGAGAAGGCCTGGGGCTGCAAGGTCATCGACCGCACGGGGCTCATCCTGGAGATCTTCGGCCGGCGCGCCCACACGCGGGAGGGCTCGCTGCAGGTCGAGCTCGCCCACCTGAACTACCAGAAGAGCCGCCTGGTGCGCTCCTGGACGCACCTGGAGCGCCAGCGCGGCGGCTTCGGCTTCCTGGGCGGCCCGGGCGAGACCCAGATCGAGGCCGACCGGCGCCTCATCCAGGAGCGCATGACGCGCATCGAGCGCGAGCTCGAGACCGTGACCCGCACCCGGGGCCTCCACCGCACGAGCCGCCGGCGGGTGCCCTACCCCATCGTGGCCCTGGTGGGCTACACGAATGCCGGCAAGTCGACGCTCTTCAACCGCCTGACCAAGGCGGAGGTTTTCGCCGAGAACCTGCTCTTCGCCACCCTCGACCCGACCTCGCGGGCGATCGAGCTGCCCCACGGCGAGAAGGCGATCCTGTCGGACACGGTGGGTTTCATCTCGGATCTGCCGACCATGCTGGTCGCGGCCTTCCGGGCGACGCTCGAGGACGTGATGGAGGCCGACGTGCTCCTCCATGTCCGCGACGTGTCGCACGGCGAGACCGAGGCCCAGGCGGCGGACGTGCAGCATGTCCTGCGCGAGCTCGACATCGACCCCAACGACCACGGCCGCATCGTCGAGGTCTGGAACAAGGCCGACCTGCTGCCGCCCGAGGAGCACGAGCGGCTCATGACCCAGGTCGCCCGCATGCCCGAGGAGCGGCGCCCCGCCCTCGTCTCGGCCCTCACCGGCGAGGGGGTGGGTGCGCTGCTCGCCACCATCGAGGGCCATATCGGCGCCGGCCGCCGGACCTTCGAGATCGCCCTCGACACGGCCGACGGGGCGGGCCTCAACTGGCTCTACGAGCAGGCCGAGGTGCTGGAGCGCCGGGAAGCCGGCGAGACCACGATCCACATGCGCATCCGCATCGCTCCCGAGAAGGAGCCGCGGCTGATGCAGCGCTTTCCCGAGGCGCGGCAGGTGGCGTAAGGGAGCCTGGCGTTCCAGGGCAGGCCGCGGGCCTGCCCTGGACCGAAGGCAGGGGCGTCAGCCCCGCTCCCCCGCCTTCGCCTCCCCCCAAAGCCGCTCCATCTCGTCGAGGTCCGTGTCCGCCGGCGTGCGCCCCCGGGCCGCGAGCGTGTCCTCGATATGACGGAAGCGGCGCTCGAACTTGGCGTTGGTGCCGCGAAGGGCCGCCTCCGGGTCGATCCCGCAATGGCGAGCGAGGTTGGCGACGGCGAAGAAGAGATCGCCGATCTCGTCCGTAACCGCGGCCCGGTCGCCCGCGGCCAGCGCCTCCTCGATTTCGCCTGTCTCCTCGCGAATCTTGGCCACGACCTGCGCGGCGTCGGTCCAGTCGAAGCCGACGGTCGCGGCCTTGGCGGTGAGCTTCTCGGCGCGGGTGAGCGCGGGCAGCGACGGCGGCACGCCGTCGAGGAGGCCGGGAGGCCGATCGTCGCCGCGACGCGCCCGCCGCTCGGCCTTCTCCTGCGCCTTGATCTCCGCCCAGAGCCGCTTGATGGCGCCGGGATCACGGGTGGCGCGCTCGCCGAAGACGTGCGGATGGCGGCGCACGAGCTTCGTCGTGATCGCCTCGACCACGTCCGGGAACGCGAAGGCGCCCGCCTCCTCGGCCATGCGGGCGTGGAAGACCACCTGGAGCAGCAGGTCGCCGAGCTCGTCGCGCAGGTCCTCGAGATCCCCGCGCTCCACCGCGTCGGCGACCTCGTAAGCCTCCTCGACCGTGTAGGGGGCGATGGACCGGAAGTCCTGCGCCACGTCCCAGGCGCAGCCGTTCTCCCGGTCGCGCAAGGCCGCCATGATGGCGAGGAGCCGGTCGATGTCGCGGGAGGGGGTCACGGGCGGCTCCGGGGCGCGGTCATGGTTCACCCCGCTTTAACGCGCGCGCCTCAATCCTCGCCACCTGTTCGTTGGTTTGAGTCGAGGTTGCGTCATGCGTTCAGCGTCCCCTGCCGCCACGGTGATCCCCTTCCCGGGA
>DASPJU010000878.1:0-5102 GCA_035628475.1 Salinarimonas sp.
TGAACTCGATCGCCGGCCTTCCGGCCTTCCTCCTCTATTTCTCGGTCGCGCTGGCGCTGGTGGGCGCCTATCTTGCCGTCTATACGCTGGCGACCGCGCATAACGAGTTCGCGCTCATCCGCGCGAACGGCGTGGCCGCCGCCCTGGCGTTGGGCCTGAGCCTGCTGGGCTTTGCCCTGCCCCTGGCGAGTGCGATCGTGCACGCCTCGAACATCCTGGACGCGGCAATCTGGGGCCTCGTCGCGCTCGTCGTGCAGATCGTGGTCTATTGGCTCGTACGCCTGCCCGTCCCGAACCTCTCGGAGCGGATCGCGGGCGGCGAGATCGCCTCGGCCCTGTTCCTGGGCGCGGCCTCGCTCGCGGCCGGCGTGCTCAACGCGGCCTGCATGACCTATTGAGGGCCCTTCGATGAAGCGATCGCACGCCGTCTCCCTGGTGATGGTGGCCGGGGTCGGGGCCGCGGCCTGGGGCCTGGCGCAGCTCGATCCCTCGCAGAAGAGTGAGGAAGTCGCCACCTTCGGCAACGAGTCGGAGTGCGTCCAGGCCGGGCAGCGCCAGCCGGAGGACTGCCGCGCCGCCTTCACGCAGGCGCAAGCCGCCCACGAGCGCACGGCGCCGCGCTTCGAATCGCTCTCCGACTGCGAGACCCAGCACGGCGCGGGCCGCTGCGAGATGGGAAGCCGCATCGGCGCGGCCGGATACTTCGTCCCGGCCATGATCGGCTTCATGATGGCCCGCAACGCCGCGCAGGGCCTGCGCGCGCAGCCCCTCTACGGCGCCGGTCTCGTGCCTCCGCCGCCGCAGCAACAGCAGCAGCAGCCCGCGTCGGGGGGAGGTGGCGGTGGAGGCGGGGGCAGCTGGTCGAGCGGCCGCGGCAGCTACCGGACGAGCTCAGGCGCGGTCGTCGAGTCGCCTGGTGCCGCCGGTTTCACTCGGGCTCCCGCGAGCGAGGTGCGCTCGCCGCCCACCGGCCCGCGGGTGGTGAGCCGGGGCGGCTTCGGCTCGACCGGCCGCTCCGTCTCGGTCAATTCCGGGTCCTGACCCATGCGTCGCGTCGCGATCCCGGAGCGTCCCGACTGGCGCGAGGTCGCCGAGGCGAGCGGCTTCGGCTTCCACACCCTCGACGGCGAGCCCTATTGGGACGAGACCGCCTACTGGGCCTTCACCTTGGAGGAGATCGAGCGCGACCTCGAGGCGCCGACCGCCGAGCTTCACGCGCTGTGCCGCGAGCTCGTGGGTCGTGTGGTGGGGGACGAGCGCCTGCTGACGCGCCTCGCGATTCCCCCCGCCGCCTGGGACACGATCCGCGAGAGCTGGCGGCGGGAGGACCCGAGCCTCTACGGGCGCTTCGATCTCGCCTATGACGGGACCGGGCCGGCCAAGCTCCTCGAATACAATGCCGACACGCCCACCGCGCTCTACGAGACCGGCGCCTTCCAGTGGCTCTGGCTCGAAGCGCTGCGGGGTACGGGCGCGCTGCCCGCGGAGGCGGACCAGTTCAACTCCGTCCATGACCGGCTCATCGCGACGCTCGGGAGGATCGGCCGCGCCCGGCAGCTGCACCTGACCTGCCTCTCGGACGCGCCCGAGGATCGCGGCACGGTTGCCTATATCGAGGACTGCGCCCTCCAGGCGGGCCTGCGCACCCGCTTCGTCGACATCGGCGAGATCGCGCTTCGCGATGACGGGACCTTCGCGGATTCCCAAGGGGCGATCCGGCTCCTGTTCAAGCTCTACCCCTGGGAGTGGATGTTCGCCGACGCGTTCGGGAGCAAGGTCGCGGGCAGCGGCTGCCGCTTTCTCGAGCCGCCCTGGAAGGCGATCTTGTCCAACAAGGGCATCCTGCCGATCCTCTGGGAAATGGCGCCGGGCCACCCCAACCTGCTCCCCGCCTTCTTCGAGCGCGACCCGCGCAAGGCGGAATTGGGTCCGAGCTTCGCCAAGAAGCCGCTCCTGTCGCGGGAGGGCGCCAACGTCCTCCTCGTGCGCGACGCCGCCGTGCTCGACCGCGACGAGGGCCCCTACGGCGCGGAAGGCTATGTCCGCCAGGCGCTCGCCACGCTGGCTCGGGGGGAGGGCGGATACGCGGTGATCGGGTCCTGGATCGTCGGCGACGAGCCCGCCGGGATCGGCCTGCGCGAGAGCGCCGGGCCCATCACCACCAACCGCTCGCGCTTCCTGCCGCACGCGATCCTGGGCTGAGCCCAGGGGCGGTGCGGGTCGACAGGGCCCGCCATCCGCGCTAACCCCCTGACCCATGACCTCGACCGCCAATCCAATCGTCGCCGTCGGCTCCGCGCGCTTCGGCAACGCGCTGCCGCTCTCGCTCATCGCCGGCCCTTGCGCCATGGAGAGCCGGGACCACGCCCTGGAAATGGCGGCGGCCCTCAAGGAGATCGCGGACCGGCTCGGCATGGGGCTCGTCTACAAGTCGTCCTTCGACAAGGCCAACCGCACCTCGGCCGCGAGCGCGCGGGGCATCGGCCTCGACGGCGCGCTCGCCATCTTCGCCGAGGTGAAGGAGCGCTACGGCCTCCCGGTGCTCACGGATGTCCACGAGGCGGCCCATTGCGCGGCAGCGGCGCCGGTCGTCGACGTCCTGCAGATCCCAGCCTTCCTGTGCCGCCAGACCGACCTCCTGGCGGCCGCCGCCGCCACGGGGCGGGTCGTCAACGTGAAGAAAGGGCAGTTCCTGGCCCCGTGGGACATGGCGCACGTGGTCGCCAAGGTGACGGGCGCCGGTAATCCGAACGTCATGGCGACCGAGCGGGGCGCCTCGTTCGGCTACAATACCCTCGTCTCCGACATGCGCGCCCTGCCGATCATGGCCGCCGCCACCGGCGCGCCCGTGATCTTCGACGCCACCCACTCCGTGCAGCAGCCCGGGGGGCAGGGCGCTACCTCGGGCGGGCAGCGCGAGTTCGTCCCCGTGCTGGCGCGCGCGGCGGTGGCGGTGGGGGTGGCCGGCCTGTTCATCGAGACCCATCGCGATCCCGACCGGGCGCCCTCGGACGGACCCAACATGGTGCCGCTCACCGAGCTCGAGAGCCTGCTCGCCGAGCTCAAGGCCTACGATGCCATCAGCAAGGCGCGCCGGAGCTGAGGGCTCCGGCGCGCCTGGTTCCGCCTCTGGGCGGCTCGCCCGTTCCTAGGCCGCGCTGGTCTTGAACAGGTTGTTGGACTGGTCGCCGTTCAGCGCGTTGTCGGTGCCCTGGCCGTCGGCCGTCGCCACGAGCTTGCCGAGGTCGTCGATGTCGAACACGCCGTCGGTGCCGGCGGCCGACTTCACCTCGGCGACATCGACCTTCAGCGCCTTGGCGAGACCCTCCATTTCGCTGTCGCCCGTCCAGGCATAGTCGCCGCCATGGGTGTTCGACGCGATGAGCGCGTCGAAGATCTCGCCCGTGGACAGGAGCAGATCGCCGTTGGTGTCCGACGGGGCGAGCGTCTGGGTGAGGGTCGCCGTGGATGAGGTGTCCCCCGTGCCGGAGCTGGCGCCGGAGTTAGTGCCGCCGGTCGAGCTGCCGCCGCTGGAGCTGCCGCCTCCGCTGGAGCCCCCGGCGCCCGTCGTGCCGCCGGTGGTGGCGCCCCCGCTCGAGCCGTTGCTGGATGTCCCGCCAGTCGCATTGCCGCCGCCGGTCGAGGTGCCGTTGCCGGAACCGGTCCCCGACGCGCTGCCGCCGGAACCGCCGCTCGTCGAGCCGCTACCGCTCGACGACGCGCCGTCGGTCGAGGTGCCGCCATCGCTCGAGCCGGTTCCGTACAGGCTGCCCAGGCCGGCCGCGGTGATCTGGCCGTCGTTGGCGCCGCCGTCCTTGGCGTCGATTTCGGTGAACGCCTTGCTCATCTCGTCCCAGGAGAGATAGCCGTCGAAGTTGCCGCCGGCGTTGGCGTACTCCGCGAGCTTGTCGGCGCTGCCCTTCGAGTCCTTCGCCATCGCCTGGAGCTCGTAGCCGTCAAGGCCGTTGCCGTCCTTGTCGAAGCTGTTGAAGTACGCCTTCATCTCGTCCTTCGAGACCAGAAGCGAATTCGCGCCGCTCTTGTCCGTGTTGATCTTCCCGAACGCGCCGCTGCCGCTCCCGGAGCCGCTCGTCGCGTCGGGCTTGAAGACCGCGTCGAGCTCCTCGCGATTGAACTTGCCGTCGCTGTCGTTCTTGTCGCGCTTATCGACCGTGTCGAGGCGCGCGATGATCTCGCTAAGGCTGACCTTCCCATTCTTGTCCTTGTCGGGCACGGCGGAGATGTCCCCGTCCTTCACGCCGAGCGTCTTCATGAACTCGCCGAACTTGGTGGAGTCCATCTCGCGATTGCCATCGGCGTGCTTCAGGAACGAGTCCGTGAACTCGCCGTAGCCCTTCAGGCCGGTGTTCCAGTTCGCCCAATCACTCATGATCCGACTCCGGATGAATTTGCGCGATCACCCTTCGACAGAGCCGATCGCGGCGTTGTTACGCCTCCGGTATCACTTGTAATGCTACGGTATGATACCGTCAAGATTGTTATTGCTGAAGCGGAAAAAATGACGGAGACGGGAAACTATGAAAATAAAGTAATCTGGTCGGCCGACAGATATTACACTTGCGCAGAAATGCGCACCGCGAGTTGGGCGAGCAGGTCGCCGGGCGCCATCGCACCGGTGTGGGGCCGCATGGGAACACCCTCGTGACGCGGTATGACATGGACGTGCAGGTGGAACACCACCTGTCCGCCGGCGCTCTCGTTGAACTGCTGGATCGTCAGTCCATCCGCCTCCATGGCCGCCATCACGGCCCGCGCGACGCGCTGGACGGTGACGGCCACGGCGGCCAGGTCCTCCGGCGACGCGTCCAGGATGGTGCGGGCCGGCGCCTTCGGGATGACGAGCACATGCCCGTCGGCGCGGGGCATGATGTCCATGAAGGCGAGGGTGCGCTCGTCCTCGAAGACCCGATGGCAGGGCAGCTCGCCCCGCAGGATGCGCGCGAAGACGTTGCTCGGGTCGTAGGCCGTCATGATCCGCTCCTGGATTCGCTCGAAGCGTTGTGGCGCGGCGCGGCGGGCGCGTCCAGGGCCCCGTCACCCGCCGCGGCGGAACGGCGTCGCCGCGTCGAGTCGATCGATCG
>DASPJU010000879.1:0-2808 GCA_035628475.1 Salinarimonas sp.
GAATATTTCGACATCGCTGTGGAGCGTGTCCGCAAGGCATACGCCCAGCCCGACTTCTTCGTTGCCCCTCCCTCTCCCCAGCCCGTTCAGGAGGCGCTGCTCTAATGGGCAAGGCTCGCACCAACTCCCAAAAGCGAGGAGCCAAGCGCGCAGGCCGCAAGAGGGTGGAGCCGCTGATCCGGCTCGCCAACTCGGCTGCGGCGTCGCTGGAGCCTGACACGCGCGACCTCACCGGGAGGGTGTTCGGTGACCCGCCGACATGGCGCAGCGCTCTGGCGCAGAAGATGCGGGAGAACGGCCAATGAAGCAGCCTAGCCATGGCCGCCTGCCGCAGCTCGTGGAAGAGCTCCAGTGGTTCGCCCTGCTCGTGCCGCCGCAAAAGGAGTTCGCCGCGGCGGAGATGCTGCACAGGCGAGGCATTGCCACCTTTTGCCCCTATGACGTGGTGTTCCGGCACAAGAGCGCCATCGCCAAGCGGCGAGGCCTGCCCAAGGAAGAACGCAAGTTTCCGATCATGCCCCGCTATGTGTTCGCGGGCTTCCCCGGCATTCCTCCTTGGTGGCACCTGTTCAACCTCCCGCATCTCGCGGGCGTGGTGGGGCTGAACGGCACGCCGCTCCAGATCGGCTCCGCCGAGCGGCCCGTCATGTCCAGCTTCATCGGCAAATTCAAGAACGGGCTCCGGCGGCCGGATGCAGAGCGCTTCATGGCAACCCATCGGGAATACAAGGCCGGCGATCTCGCCACCATCGTGGACAGCGCCTGGAAGGGCAGGGTGGTGGAAGTGGAGGCCATCGAGAATGGCCGTGCCTTCTTCACCATCGAAGTGTTCAACAGCGAGCATCGCTTATCGCTTCCACTGGATCAGTTGGAGGCCGCTTGAACAATGTTCTGCAATGCGCTAGTTTCGCAAGTGGATGACCTGAGTGCGCCTCCACATTTGCAGGCGACCAACGCTGAGGCCCAGCCGGCGCACAAGCCGCTCGGCCCCCGTATCCCATTCCATGCCCGCGTTGCGCCTGCCGGCCGCGCGGGTGTTTCGCGTTTGAGAGGCAGGCATGCTGCACTTCTGGCGCTGCCACTCTCGCACCATCCTCTGCTTCGCCCTTGGCCTTCCCTGCCTGATCGCTCCTCGCTTCATATGGCCCGACGGCGGAGTGGACTTCGACCTTATCACCATCGTTGCGGGCGCTCTCGTGGCTCTGGGCCTCGAAGGCATCTTCAACATGATTGGCCGGGAAACGGCCAGGCCGGAAGACTGAAACCCCAACCTCAAGGAGTGCTTGCCATGTCTGAACGCTATGCGACCATCGTGAAAAACGATGCCGGCGAGGAGGAGGTGTCCGTCATCTCCCAGATGGAGGGCGTTCCTCCCGAAATCCGCTCGGACCTCAAGAAGACGGTCAAGGTCGAGAAGGTGCCCGACGGCGTGCTTATCGGCATGGTCCGCGGCGGCAAGAAGGACGCTGTGGGCGGCTTCGGCTTTCCGGAGAACTCCACTGACTCCGCAGCCGATCGCGGCAATGGCGTGACCCGCTTCGCCGACACCATGGCCGACAAGGGCGTGCGCTCGTCCGATCCCAACGTGAAGGAGCGCTATGAGACGGGCGGCACTTCGCGTCGCGCCGGTTCTGCTTCCTCCGAGGACAAGCCCGGCACTGAGGGCACCAAGGAAGCCGCGCAGCCGGCCAAGGGCAAGGCGGCCTGAGGCCAATGCCTGCGGGGCGCCCTTCAGCCTATAGCCCAGAGATCGCGGACGCCATCTGCGAGGCAATCATGTTGGGCGGCGCCCTCTACAAACTCTGCGAGGAACGGGAAGACTTCCCCGCAGAGAGGACGGTCTATCAGTGGCTGGCGGCGCATGAGGAATTTGCGCAGAGCTATGCGCGCGCGCGGGAGGTTCAACAGGACCGCGCCGTGGACGAGATGGTGCAGATTGCGGACACGGCGAGCGACCCTGCCAAGGCGCGGGTGCAGGTCGAGGCGCGCAAGTGGCGGGCTTCCAAGCTGGCGCCGAAGAAGTACGGCGACAAGATCGCAGTGGGCGGCGACGACAGCATGCCTCCCATTCGCCAGCGCTTCGAGGTGGAGTTCGTGAGCGCCAAGGGCGATGGAACTCAGACGGGTTAAGTTCCCGGAGGTATTCCAGCCTCTCACCCGGCCTGCTCGATACAAGGGCGCATGGGGTGGGCGCGGCTCGGGCAAGTCTCACTTCTTCGGCGGCTTCCTCGTGCTAAATGCGCTCCGCCGGCAGGTGAGGGCCGTCTGCCTTCGCGAGGTGCAGAACTCCATCAAGGACTCGGTAAAGCAGCTCATCGAGGACAAGATCGTCCAGTATGGGCTATCGGGTCACTTCGACATTACGGATGCGGAAATCCGTGGGCCCAACGACAGCCTGATCGTCTTTCGCGGCCTTCGCCAACATACGGCGGACAGCATCAAGTCGCTGGAGGGCTTCAACGTCGCCTGGGTGGAAGAGGCGCAGTCGGTTTCGCAGAAGTCGCTGGACCTGCTTATCCCGACAATCCGTGCGGATGATGCCGAGCTGTGGTTTTCCTGGAACCCTGACCAGCCCACTGATCCGGTGGACGTGCTCTTGCGGAGCAATCCGCCGCCCGGCGCCATTGTGGTGCGGGCGAACTACGCGGACAACCCGTTCTTCCCCGTCGCGCTCGAAGACGACATGCGGCGGGATCGGGCTTCCGACCCGGACAAGTACGCGCACGTCTGGCTTGGCGAGTACCAAAGCCAGGCCGACAAGCAGTTCATTTCGTGGTCGCTGGTGAAGGAGGCGCAGGCCCGCCCCGT
>DASPJU010000880.1:0-2913 GCA_035628475.1 Salinarimonas sp.
TGCTCGCGGTGGTGCGCGACGTGGTCGAGTCGGTGCGCCGCTCAGGGTTCCGCCGCATCCTCATCGTCAACGGGCACGGCGGCAACCAGCCGGTGGCGGCGCTCGCGGGCGACCTCATGGTCGAGCACCCGGACCTCTCGATCAAGTTCCACGGCTGGTGGAACGCGCCCCGCGCCTGGGCCAAGGTGCAGGCCATCGACCCGTCCGGGTCGCATGCCAACTGGATGGAGAACTTCCCCTGGACGCGGCTGGCGGGCATCGCCCTGCCGGCCGGCGCGAAGCCGGGCTTCGACCGCGAGCTGATGCGGGCGAGCGCTCCCGCGGACGTGCGCGAGATCCTCGGTGACGGCTCCTTCGGCGGCCCCTACCAGATGCCGGACGAGGCCATGCTGGACCTGTGGCGCACCGGGGTCGAGGAGACCCGCGCCGTGCTCGAGGGGCCCTGGCCCGGAGCCCGCGCCGCCCGGGGAGAGGCCGCGTGAGCGACGGCACGATCCTGATCTGGGGCGCCGGCGCCATCGGCGGCACGCTCGGCGCCTACTGGACCCGCGCCGGCCACGACGTGCTTCTCGTCGACCGCGAGGCCGAGCACGTCGCGGCCATGAACCGGGACGGGCTCCTCATCGAGGGCCCCGTCGAGGAGTTCCGTCAGGCCGTGCGCGCCGTGACGCCGGACGAGGTGCGCGGCACCTACCGGCGCATCGTGCTCGCCGTGAAGGCGCACCATACGGGGGAGGCGACGCGCGGGCTCGCGCCGCATCTCGACGCGGACGGCTACGTGCTCTCCGCCCAGAACGGGCTCAACGAACTCTCCATCGCGGGAATCGTCGGCGAGCGGCGCACCATGGGCTGCTTCGTGAATTTCGGCGCCGACTATCTCGCGCCCGGCCGCATCCTGCGCGGCAACCGCGCCGCGGTCGTGGTGGGCGAGCTCGACGGCGCGACGACGCCGCGCGTCGAGGCCATGCACGCCCTCCTGAGGGAGTTCGAGCCCGACGCGGTGCTCACCGACGACATCTGGGGTTATCTCTGGGGCAAGCTCGGCTACGGCGCGCTCCTCTTCGCCACGGCCCTCACGAACGAATCCATCGCCGACGCGCTCGCCTCCGAGCGCCATCGGCCCGTCTATGCCGCGCTCGGGCGCGAGGTCATGACGGTGGCGGCGCGCCGCGGCGTGCGCCCCCGGGGCTTCAACGGCTTCGACCCGGACGCCTTCGCGGCCGGGAACGAGGCGGGAATCGCGCGGTCAATCGACGCGATGGTCGCCTTCAACCGCGGCTCGGCGAAGTCCCATTCCGGCATCTGGCGCGACCTCGCGGTGCGCAAGCGCCGCACCGAGGTCGACGCGCAGATCGGCATCATCGCCGGAATCGGCCGCGAGCTGGGCGTCCCAATGCCCGCCCTCGAGCGGCTGGTGGCCCTCATCCACGCCATCGAGGAGGGCGAGCGCCCGCTGGCCTGGTCCACCCTCGACGCGATGCTGACCCCATGATCGGCGACGTCTCGCACCAGGTCGTCCTCGTCACCGGCGCGGCCCAGGGCATCGGCCGCGCCATCGTCGGCGCCTTCGCGGGGGCGGCCGTGATCGCCCTCGACCTCGACGCGGACGGGCTCGCGGGGCTCGCCGCCGTGCCCGGCGTCACGCCGATGCCCCTCGACGTCTCGGACGAGCCGGCCGTCGAGGCCTGCATCGCGCGGATCATCGCCGCGCATGGGCGCATCGACGTGCTCGTCCATTGCGCCGGCGGGGTGCGCGGGCAGGTCGGCCGCCCGGTCGAGACCGTGCCGGAGGAAGACTGGCACGCCGTCATGGCGGTCAATGCCACGGGCGCCTTCCTGATGGCGAAGCACGTCGCCCCCGCGATGAAGCGCCAGGGCTCCGGGCGGATCGTGACGATCGCGTCGGGCGCGGGCCTCCGCCCGAGCCTTACGGGCATCCAGGCCTATACGGCGGCCAAGCACGCCCTCGTCGGCCTGACCCGCCAGCTTGCCCAGGAGCTCGGGCCCCACGGCATCACCGTCAACTCCGTCGCCCCCGGCTTCGTGCGCTCCAACCCCGCCACCGAGCGGCAATGGCAGGCCTACGGGCCGGAGGGCCAGCAGCGCCTCGTGGACGGCATCTTCACCCGGCGCCTGGGCACGCCCGAGGACATCGCCTGGGCGGTGCGCTTCTTTGCCGACGCAAGGTCCGGCTGGATCACGGGACAGGTCCTGTCGGTGGACGGCGGCCGAGCCTGAGCGCGCCCCGGTCGCGCCAGGCGCGCGTCGATCGCGGCCGGCGCCCCAGCCGCCGACAACCTCGGGCCCCGCGCGCCGTGCGCGGCGGCTGCGCCGCGAGATCGGGGGCATGCGGCAGGGCCCCGACCGATCGGCCGCCGGACGGCGCAGGTCGGGCCGGCCGCGCGTTTGGCGTGGCGCACGCTCCGGGCTAGGATGAGGGCGGCTTCGGATCCGGTTCCGCGCCGCCGCCCCGACGCCCGACCGGGATACGCGCCCATGGACACCCCGCCCCCGTCCGGCTTCGAGCAGCGCCTGTTCGGCCCAGGTCCCAAGCGGGTCCTGTCCCTCGACGGAGGCGGCGTGCGCGGCCTCCTGACGATCGCCATCCTCGAGCGGATCGAGGCGGTGATCAGCGCCGAGGCGGGGCGGCCGGTGCGCCTGTGCGAGGTGTTCGACCTCATCGGCGGCACGTCGACGGGAGCGCTCATCGCGACCGCCCTGGCCTTGGGACAGCCCGTCGCGGCCATTCGCGACATGTATCTGCGCCTGGCGCCGGCGGTGTTCAGGCGCTCGCGATGGCGCATCCCCGGGTTCCACGCCAAGTTCGACGCGCGGCCGCTGCGCCGCGAGATCGAGGCCATCGTCGGCGAGCGCACCCTCGACAGCCCGGACCTGCGCTGCGGGCTGTGCGTC
>DASPJU010000881.1:0-4972 GCA_035628475.1 Salinarimonas sp.
GCGCCGGGAGGCTGCCGGTGGAGGTCACGGCGGGTGGCGTCTGGGCCCAGGCGGCGCTCAGCGTGAGCCCGAGGGCGATCGGCGCCAGGCGGGACGAGCGGATCATGGCGGGTCTCCGGTGGGAGCGGCGGACGGGCCGCCGGCCCGGTCTCAAGGTTCGGTGGGACGCAGGCTCTGGGGCAGCGAGGGAGCCGCCCCCGCCGCGGGCGCGGGCTCGGCGACCGTCTCGCCGGCCGGCGCGGCGCGGCGCGGGCGCGTCTTGACGGCGGTGCGGGCGCGCCGGGTGGAGCTGGTCGTCTCGGCGGCCTCCTCGATGGAGCGCCGGGGAACGGCGGCGCTCCGGACCGGGGGCTTGCGCTCGGCGGGCCTGACCCGGCGCAGGCGCGGGGCCGGCGCCTCCTCGCGCGCCTCGGCGACGGGTGCGGCCCGCGGCTTCGGCGCCCGAGGCGCGGGAACGGACGCGACCGGCGTGGGAGGCGCGCTCGCCGCCGGCGCCGGGACGGCCGGCGCGGGAGGCGGGCTCGCCACGGGGGCCGGGGCGGGTGGCGCGGGCGCCGGAACCTCCTGCGGCAGCACCGCGACCGAGGCGGGCGGCTCGACCGGGGGCTCCGGCTCGGCGGGGATCGCCAGGATCGGCGGCGGAGCGCTGGGCTCGGGGGCCGGCACGGGCAGAGGAGCGGGCACGGGGGCCGGCGTGGGAGCGATCAGGTCCGGCGGCGGCGGCACCGCGGCCTGGCGCGCCGGCGGGCGCGGCTCGGCCACCCGGAGGTCCGCTCCCCGCAGTAGCCACCAGGCGCCGGCGAAGAGGGCGACGAAAGCCAGCGCAGAGACCAGGACGGGCATGAGGCGCAGCCGGGAGGCCGGCACCCGCAGCACCTCCGAGGAGGCGAGCGGACCGGGGCGCAGCGGCGCGGCGCGGGAGGAGGTCAGCAGGGACACGATGACAACGCAACTCTGATGGCAGCTGTGCTCCCTTAGCCACAGGTCAAGGCCAAAAAACGGCCAATGGCCAGGCTTGTCAGGGGTGGACGGGTCCCGTCGCCCTCCCCTAACCTGAGGCGCGAACCCCGAGGAGCCGATGGGCGCCCATCACCACGACGACCACGATCATCACCACCACGACCACGAGGGAAGCGATCTCTCCCCCGTCGAGCTGCGGGTGCGGGCGCTGGAATCCATTCTGGTCGAGAAGGGCTACGTGGACCCCGCCGCGATCGACGTCCTGATCGAGACCTACGAGACTCGGGTCGGCCCGCGCAACGGCGCCCGGGTCGTGGCTCGCGCCTGGAGCGATCCCGCCTTCCGCGACCGGCTCCTGCGCGACGCCACCGCGGCCATCGCCGAGCTGGGCTTCACGGGACGGCAGGGCGAGCACATGGTGGCGGTCGAGAACACGGCCGACGAGCACAACATGGTGGTCTGCACCCTGTGCTCCTGCTATCCCTGGCCGGTGCTCGGCCTGCCGCCTGTCTGGTACAAGTCGGCGCCCTACCGCTCCCGCGCCGTGATCGACCCGCGCGGGGTGCTGGCCGAGTTCGGCGTCGACCTTCCCGCCGCGACGCGCATCCGCGTCTGGGATTCGACCGCCGAGATGCGCTACCTCGTGATCCCGCTGCGCCCGGCCGGCACGGAGGGCTTCGACGAGGAGCGCCTGGCCGGCCTCGTGACGCGCGATTCCATGATCGGCACGGGGCTCGCCCTTGCCCCCGAGGCGGTCGCGTCATGAATGGCGGGCAGGATCTCGGCGGGATGCAGGGCTTCGGACCCGTGCGCCCGGAGGCCGACGAGCCCCCCTTCCACGCGCCCTGGGAGCGGCGCGCCTTCGGCTTGACGCTCGCGATGGGCGCCACCGGCGCCTGGAACCTCGACACCAGCCGGCATGCCCGCGAGAGCATCCCGCCCGGCGAATATCTCACCTCCACCTATTACGAGATCTGGACGAAGGGCGTGGAGCGCCTCGTGGTGCAGACCGGGCTCGTCGCGCCCGAGGAGCTGCGCGCGGGCGCGGCGCTGACGCCGCCGGCGCCGGTCAAGCGCGTGCTCAAGGCAGCCGACGTGCCCGCGGCGCTGGCCCGGGGCGGTCCCTGCGCCCGCGCGCCGGCGCACCCGGCGCGCTTTTCCGCGGGCGATCGCGTCCTCACCCGGATCATGAACCCGCGCGGGCATACCCGCCTGCCCCGCTACGCGCGCGGCAAGACGGGCACGATCGAGCTCGTGCACGGGGTCTTCGTCTTCCCCGACGCCAACGCCCACGGCGCCGGCGAGGACCCGCAATGGCTCTACACGGTCCGCTTCTCGGGCCGCGACCTGTGGGGCGAGGAGGCGGATCCCACCCTCGTCGTCAGCGTCGATGCCTGGGAGAGCTATCTTGAGCCGGCCTGAGCGGGACCTGATCGCGGCCGCGGGCGCCGTCGCGCCGATCCCCGTCTGCGGGGAGCGCCCCGTCTTCGCCGCGCCCTGGGAGGCGCAGGCCTTCGCCATGACGCTGGCCCTGCATGAGCGCGGGCTCTTCACCTGGGGCGAGTGGGCGGCGGCGCTGTCGGCCGAGATCAGGGCCGCGCAAGGCGCGGGCGACCCGGACGACGGCTCCACCTATTACGGCCACTGGCTCGCGGCCCTCGAGCGTCTCGTGACCACGCGCGGCGTCGCGGACGAGGGCGCGCTCCAGGCCCGGCGCGAGGCGTTCGAGCGCGCCGCGCGGGCGACCCCGCACGGCGCGCCGATCCTGCTCGAGAACGATCCGGGCGCGCCCTGACCCGTCAGGAGCCGGACCGGGTCGCGCTCCAGCTCCCCTCGCCGCCGCCCGTGACCTTGCCCTCCATGCGCGCGCCGCTGACGCGGCCCGTATAGCGGCGCTCGCCCGCCGTGAAGGCGATCTCCTCGCCGGTCATGCGCGCGTCCGAGATGGCGACGCTCGTGCCGCCCGTCTTCAGGGTGCCCGAGAGCATCTGGTAGGTCTGGGCGAGGCTCAGCTCGCCGTCGCCCATGCGCCAGGTGCCGTCGACCTTGGCCGGCACGATCCATTTGAGGGCCCGGCAATAGCTCGTGCACTCGCCCGTGGCGTTGCTGGTCTCGTCGGGCTGCCAGTCGCCCATGTCGAAGGTGTTGGAGACCACGCGCGTGCCGGGCTTCATGGTCAGGATGGTCGGGCGAAGCCGCCGGTTGAGGTCGGGCAGCAGGAACAGGGTGAGCACCGTCGCCTGCGAGAAGTCGGTCTGGAAGATGTCGCCGTTGACGAAGGTCGCCCGGTCGGCGACGCCCGCGGCCTCCGCGTTCTTGCGCGAGAGGGCGACCATGTCGGGATTGTACTCGATCCCGAGCGCCTTGATGCCGCGCTTGGCCGCCGTGATGACGGTGCGCCCGTCGCCGGAGCCCAGATCGATGACGGTGTCGGCGGGGGTGGCCCCCGCCATGTCGAGCATGCGGTCGACGAGGTTCTGGTGGGTGGGCACCCAGACCACGTCCTTGCCCTCCTGGCCGACCTGCGGCTGGTAGCCCGTATCGGTCTGGGCGAGGGCCGGCGCGGCGAGGAGCGCGGCGGCGAGGAGGGCGGCGGGGATGAGGCGGGGGAGCGTCATGGGATGGTCTCCGGTGGGGTCCGCGGGTCGGGCGCAGTGGAGCATGGCGGGGCGGCCCCGCAAAGCCCTCAGGTGCCGCCGTTGAGGGCGCGATAGGCGGCGAGCACCTGGCTGTCGTCCTCCGGCCCGTGGCCGAGCCCCGAGGCCGCGAGGAACATTTGATGCGCGGCGGCCGCGAGGGGCAGGGCCGCCCGGGTCGAGCGGCCGGCGTCCAGCACGATGCCCAGGTCCTTGACGAAGATGTCGACGGCGCTCGCCACCGCCGGATCGGCCTCGAGCATGCGCGGCCCGCGATCCTTGAGCATCCAGGACGAGGCGGCCGACCCGCCCAGGATCGCGAGCAGCTGAGCGCCGTCGAGCCCCGCCTTGGCCGCGAGCGAGAGCGCCTCGGCGGCGGCCGCGATGTGGACCCCGCACAGGAGCTGGTTCACGGTCTTCACCATGGCTCCCTGGCCCGGCCTCTCCCCGACATGGAAGAGCTTGTCGCCGAGGGCCTCCAGCACCGGGCGCGCCGCCGCGAAGGTGGGGGCGTCCGCGGCCGCCATGATGGTGAGCGTGCCCCCGGTCGCGCCTTTCACGCCCCCGGAGACGGGGGCGTCGACGATGCGCCGGCCCGCCCCTTCGACGAGGGCGGCGAGGGCCTCGACCTGGGAGGGCGCGCAGGTCGCCATCAGGATCACGACCGCGCCCCGAGGCAGGGCCGCGAGCGCGCCGCCTTCGGCCAGCACCGTCTCGGCCTGGGCCGCGTTGACGACCATCAGGACCAGGGCGTCCGCGTCCCGGGCGGCGTCCGCCGCGCTCGCCGCCGCCCGCGCCCCGGCCCGGGCCGCCGCCTCCACGGCCTCGGCGCGCCGGTCGAAGGCCGCGACCGCGAACCCCCGGGCGACGAGGTTGGCGCACATGGGCGCTCCCATAGCGCCGAGCCCCACGAATCCGAGACGGGTCATGCGGATGCCTCCTTGCGATGCGGCCCCCATAGAGCGGGAGCCGGGGCCGGACCGCAAGGCGCGAGGCCTCCCAACGGCCCGGAGCTTTTCCCCAGGCCCCGCCCCTCCCCCGCGGGCGGGGTCTTCCCGTGGGGCACGGAATGTTATATTAGAACATCCATGGCCCACGCCCCCCACCGTCATCACGCCGTCTCGGCCCTGCCGGCTCCCTCGCTCCTGCGCGCCTCGGCACTGCAGCGGCTGGCGATCGCCGGGGCGATCCTGGCCGTCTTGTGGGCCCTCGTCCTCGCGACGATCGGGTGAGCCCATGAGCGCGCCGGCCATCCGCTTCGACGACGTGACGCTGGGCTACGGGCGCCGGCCGGCCGTGCATCACCTGCGCGGCGAGATCCCCGCGGGCAGCCTCACGGCGGTGGTCGGACCCAACGGCGCCGGCAAGTCGACCCT
>DASPJU010000882.1:0-6603 GCA_035628475.1 Salinarimonas sp.
GGGCGGAGCGTCCTGGTGGGCTACGGCACCGCGGTGCTCGCCTTCGACCCGGCGGCCGGCACCTACGGCGCCACCCGCGCGGAGCTGACCGCGGAGGCCTCCGGCCTCGACAGGGCGCTCGTCGAGGCCGTCAACGCCAAGGGCATGATCATCCTCGTGGGCATGCACCCCGTGCCGGAGGAGGACCGCGTCCTGCTCTCGTCCGTGATGGAGCTGCGCGATGTGAACCCGGCCACGGGGGAGGCCCGGCTCTACGAGCGCCCCTCGCGCGACGCCACGATGCTCGGCGTCGGCTTCGCCGACCAGGGCCGCGTCGGGCGCATGCGCGAGACCATCGCCGTGACGAGCCGCGCGACCGAGAGCGGCCAGGAGATCGCCCTCCACTACGCGTCGGAGGGCAAGCTCACCACGTTCGAGCGCTTCCGGATCTCGGCCGCGGACCTGAACCAGGAGAAGGTGAGCGCCTGCCGGATCTCGCTCCACGCGGGCTACGTGGCCTGCCAGTACCGGGGCAAGCAGCGCCAGGGCCTGTTCGTCTGGGCGTTGCAGGGGGGCAGGCACCGCCTCGATCGCATCGGCCGGCGGACCTATTCGGCGGGCTCGGGCACGATGGCGGGCGCGGGGGAGCCGCGGCTGCTCCTGGGCTCCGCGGAGGGCTTGAGCTGGGCCGGCCGGACGGGCGCCGAGCCTCCCGCGGCGTGGGGCCCGGACTGGCGTCTCGAGCCCGCGAGCGGCGCCTTCGTGCCCGCCCGCTCGGCCGCCGGCCGGGTCGTCCAGGTCCTGCGGGCGGACGCCGACGGACGGGTCGCGCCGGTCTTCGGCCCCGTCGAGGGGGAGCGGATCGCCCTCGACGGAGTATCGGGCCGGGCCCTCGTGAGCGGCGCCGACCGGCTTGCGCTGCACGGGCTCGCGGACGGGCGCCGGCTGTGGACGGCCCCGGGCCTCGCCGACCTCGTGGCGGCGGGCTTCGTGGGCGAGGGCGCGCAGGTCGTGGCCCTCACGCCCGAGGCCGCCTATCTCTTCGACGCCGCGACGGGCCGCCTCGTCGCCTCGCACCCCTTGGCGCTCGGCGAGGGGCGCGTCGCCGCGATCGGCCCGCGCGGCGCGCAGATCGCCTACCTGGACGCGGCGGGGCTCCAGCTCGTCGACCTCGCCTCGGGTCGGATCCAGCCCGTCGCGCCCGGCCTGAAGGGCGGGGTGCGGCTCGCCTTCGCGCCTGACGGCACCCGCCTCTACGTGGCCCTGGACGACGGCCGCGTCATGGCGCTCGACCCCGCCGGCGCCGTCCTGTGGACCGCTAGCTCGCCGACCGAGGGGGAGATGGCGGTGAGCGCCTGGCCCGGCCAGCCGCCCCGCGGGACGATCCTCGACCTCGCCGTGTCGGCGGACGGGCGCCGCCTCGCGCTGGTGCGCCAGGACATCCCCGCGATCGACATCCGCGAGACCCGCGCCGGCGCCCCGCTGACGCAGATCTCGACGCCCTGGGCCTATGGCGTGCCGACGGGCGTGTCCTTCCAGGCGGGCGACGCGATCGTGGCGGGCTGGAGCGTGCACGCCTTGGTGCGCGAGAAGACGAGCGGCCTGTCGGCCCATCTCCTCCCGCGAGGCTTCGACGACGTCCTCGCCCTGGCCGAGACGCGGCTCGCGGGTCTCGCGCCCGTCACGGCGGAGCGTGGCGCGCCGGCGCGCTCGAACTGAGCCTCGGACCGGCCACGGGCCCGTCTGGACGCGGAGGCGGCTTGTCCCGGGTCGGGCGCGCGGCTAAACCCGGCGCATGACCCTGCGCATCGCCGCCATCCACCGCTACCCCGTCAAGGGCCTGTCGCCCGAGCGCCTCGCGAGCGCCGACCTCGCGCCGGGCGCCTATTTCCCGGGCGATCGGCTCTACGCCGTCGAGAACGGCCCCTCGGGCTTCGACCCGGCCGAGCCGGCGTTCCAGCCCAAGATCAAGTTCCTGATGCTGATGAAGAACGGCGCGCTCGCGAGGCTGCGCACGCGCTATCTCGACGAGACCACGACCCTCGTGGTCGAGGAGGACGGGCGGGAGGCGGCGCGGGGCGACCTCTCGACGCCGGAGGGCCGGGCCGCGATCGAGGCGTTCTTCCGGCGCTACGCCGCCGGGGAGCTGCGCGGCGAGCCCCGCGTGATCGCGGCGCCGGACGGCTTCCGCTTCACGGATTCGCCCAAGGGCCATCTCTCCATCATCAACCTGGCGAGCGTGGCGGCCATGGAGGACTGGTTCGGGGTGCCCGTCGATCCCCTGCGCTTTCGCGGCAACCTGCACGTGGACGGCCTGGAGCCCTGGGCCGAGCTCGACCTCGTCGACCGGGTGCTCGAGGGTCCGGGCGGGCTGCGCCTGAAGGTGGTCAAGCGCATCCAGCGCTGCGCCGCGACGGACGTCGACCCCGGCACCGGGATCCGCGACCTCGCCATCCCGCCGACCCTGATGCGCCGCTTCGGCCACATGGATTGCGGGATCTATTGCCAGGTGCTGCGGGGCGGGCGGATCACGGAAGGCGCACATCTGGCGCTGGCGCCCGTCGCGCAGCCGGCCCTGCCGTTCTGAACCCCGCCTCGGCCACGAAAAAGGGAGGGCTCGCGCCCTCCCCCATCCCGGCTCGTCCGTGTCGCCGTCTCACTCGACGGGCGTCGTGTCCCGGCTCTCGGCGCCGTTCTCGGGCGTCTCGCCGGCGCGGGTACGCCGCCGGCGGCGCGGGCGCACCGCGAAGTCGCCGGCCTCGGCCTCCGGCGCGGGGGCCGGCGGGGCCTCCTCGGCCGGGGTCGCGCGCACGGGATTGGTCAGGAAGGCCGGCAGGGCGGCCTGGCCCGCCTCCTCGGCGACCTCCGGACGACGCTCCCGGCGCTCGCGACGCTCCTCGCGCCTGGGCTGGGGCGCCGCCTCGACGTCCGCGGCCTCGACGGGGCGCGGCTCGCGGGGCTGGAACTCGCCGCGGGGCTGCCCGTCGCGGTCGCGGAAGCGCTCCCGGCGGTCGGGACGGTCCTGACGGTCAGGGCGATCCTGACGGTCAGGGCGGTCCTGACGCTCCTGGCGCTCGGGCCGGTCCTGGCGCTCGGGGCGCGGGCCGCGATCGAAGCGGGCGTCGCGATCGGGACGGTCGCCGCGCTCGGGCCGGGGGCCCCGGTCGAAGCGCTCGCGACGGCCCTCGCCGTCGCCGCCGCGGGGATCGAAGCCGCCCGTGAAGGGCTGGGGCTGCGAGCCCAGGTCCATGTCGTCCTGCGCGGCCAGGCCCCCCTGCGGGCCGCCGAAGCCGCCGTTGAAGCCCCCCTCCTCGTCGCCCTCGTCCTCGTCGTCGAAGGGGCGCTGGAAGGTGGTGCCGTATTGCTGGCGCAGCTGCTCCTGCGCCGTCAGGATGATGCGGAAATAGTGCTCGGCGTGCTGGAAATAGTTCTCCGCCGCCACGGGATCGCCGCTCGACTGCGCGTCGCGGGCGAGCTGCGTGTACTTCTCCGCGATGTGCTGGGCGGTGCCGCGCACCTTCACGTCGGGCCCGTTCGACTCGTAGCTCCGGGTGAGCGGGTTGGGTCCCTTGCTGCCGCGATTGCGACCGCGCATACGCCTGTTCTGTCCTGGTCTCACGTTAACTCGACCCTCGCTATGTCTCGTGATCTGCGAGCGGGTGCGCGACGACGGGCCGTGAGGCTCACCGTTCACCTGGATCTCGGTCGTCCTGTCGTCGTGCATGCGCGGGACGCGCAGGCTCAAGTTTGGGTGCCGGGTTCCACGACCGCCGCCGGACAGCATTGCCCCGATCCGGACGGCTAGGTTCGCATCATCCTTTGGGCGGGCCGAAACGCCGACGCACCGGACTTTTTGCGATATCCGCGGGCAACCTATCCGCTTCGCCGCCGCGCGCCAAGCGCTTTTTCCGGTGCGCCCAGGAAAGATGGGACGCCCATCCCCGATCCGCCAGGGGCTCAGTCGCGCCGCCAGGCCATGGCGCGCGGCACGCCCGCGAGGTCGGGAACGACCCCTGCGGGCGCGAGGCCCGCCGCGGCGCCGATGGCCGCGACCTCGTCCGCCTGCCCGATCCCGACCTCCACCACAGCGACGCCGCCCGGATGCAGGAGGCGGGGCGCCTCGGCGAGGATCGCGCGATAGGGGGCAAGCCCGTCGGGGCCGCCGTCGAGGGCAAGCGCCGGATCGTGCTCGCGCACCTCCCGCTCCAGCCCGGCCAGGTCCGCGCTGGGGATATAGGGCGGATTGGACACGAGCAGGTCGAAGCCGCCCGCCAGCGCGCCCGCCCAGTCGCCCACGAGGAAGCCCGCCCGCTCGCCGACGCCGTTGCGCCGGGCGTTGTCCCGCGCGGCCGCCGCCGCGCCGCCCGCCCGGTCGACGCCGACCCCGAAGGCGGCGGGGCGCTCGTGCAGGATCGCCACGAGCAGGCAGCCCGTGCCGGTGCCGAGATCGAGGACGCGGCGCGGGTCCGGCGCAAGCCGCAGGGCCGTCTCGACGATGGTCTCGCTGTCGGGGCGGGGCACCAGGGTCTGCGGCGCGAGCCGGAAGGGAAGGCCCCAGAACTCGCGCCAGCCGAGGATGCGCCAGACGGGCTCGCCCGCGACCCGCCGCGCCGCCATCGCCTCGAGCCGCGCGGCGACGGCGGGCTCGACGGGCTCGTCGGCGCGCAGGGCCAGGGTGGTGGCGTCGATGCCGAGCGCGGCGAGGAGCAGGACGCGGGCGTCGAGCGCCGCCTCGGCGATCCCGGCGGCGGCAAGCGAGGCGCGTAGCCGGCGAAGGGTCTCGGCGCGGGTGGGGATCGGGTCAGGCATGGTCACGCCCCGCGCATCCGGCCCGCAGCCCTCGAAAGGCGCTCCAGGGATCGCCACTGTCCGAGGCAGAGGTGGTGCGTGCTTCGAGGCTCGCCTGTGGCTCGCACCTCAGCATGAGGGTGGGAGGAGCAAGGCAGCCGCGCTCACCCCCCCTCCTGGGCAGCCAGCAGCGCGGCCTGGTGCTCGGCGGTCAGGGCGTCGATCACCTCGTCGATGGCCTCGCCGGCCATCACCTCCTCCAGGCGGTAGAGGGTGAGGTTGATGCGGTGGTCCGTGACACGCCCTTGCGGGAAGTTGTAGGTGCGGATGCGCTCGGAGCGGTCGCCCGAGCCCACCTGGGAGCGCCGGTCGGCGGCGCGGGCCGCGTCCTTGGCGGTCCGCTCGGCGTCGTAGAGGCGGGCGCGCAGCAGCGCGAGCGCCCGGGCGCGGTTCTTGTGCTGGGAGCGCTCGTCCTGGACGAAGACCACGGTGCCGGTGGGCAGGTGGGTGATGCGGATCGCGGATTCCGTCTTGTTCACGTGCTGGCCGCCCGCGCCCTGCGCCCGCATGGTCTCGACCTTCAGGTCGGCCTCGTTGATGGCGATGTCCACGTCCTCGGCCTCGGGCAGCACCGCGACGGTAGCGGCCGAGGTGTGGATGCGCCCCGAGGCCTCGGTGGCCGGCACGCGCTGGACGCGGTGCACCCCGCTCTCGAACTTGAGCCGGGCGAAGACGCCCCGGCCCTTGATCTCGGCCACCACCTCCTTGAAGCCGCCCATGGTGCCCTCGCTCTCGGAGAGGACCTCGACCCGCCAGCCCTTGAGCTCGGCATAGCGGGCATACATGCGGAACAGGTCGCCGGCGAAGAGGGCCGCCTCGTCGCCGCCGGTACCGGCCCGGACCTCGAGGATCGCGCTCTTCTCGTCCGCCGCGTCCTTGGGGATGAGCATGAGGCGTAGCGCCGCCGCGGCGGACGCGACGCGATCCTCGGCCTCGGGCCTCTCCTCCTGGGCCAGCGCGCGCATCTCGCCGTCGGTCGCGGGATCGGCGATCATGGCGTCGATGCCGACGAGCTCGCCTTCCGCCGCCCGATAGGCGCGGATCGCCTCGACCACGGGCTCAAGCTCGGCGAGCTCGCGGGAGAGGGCCACGAAGGTCTCGGCGTCCGGGCCGGCGGAGATCTGCGCGGTGGCGACCGCGTGGCGCGCGAGGATGGCGTCCAGGCGCTCGTGGGGCGGGGCGGTGGTCATGGGGCTAGGTGGGGATTCCGTGGGCCGCGGCGAAGGCCGCGAGCATGGGGCGCAGGCTCGCGGCCTCGCCAGCGCCGTCGAGGGCGGCCGCGACCGCGTCCCGGACCGCGCCCGCGTCGAGGGCGAGGAGCATGGCCTTGACCGGGCCGACCGAGGCCGGGGACATGGAGAAGCGGCGGAAGCCGAGGGCGATCAGCGCCATGGCCTCGAGGGGGCGCCCGCCGATCTCGCCGCAGACGGTGACGGGGCAGCCGGCGGCGGCGGCGCGCTCGGCCACGACCCGGAGCGCCCGCAAGGCCGGGACGCTCAAGCTATCGAAGCGGTTCGCCACCTGCCGGTTCTCCCGGTCGGCCGCGAAGAGGAACTGCATCAGGTCGTTGGAGCCCACCGACAGGAAGTCGGCCGCGCGGGCGATCTCGTCGATCTGGAACAGGAGCGAGGGCACCTCGACCATGACGCCGAGCTCGATCGAGGTCGGCAGCGCGTGCCCGTGGCGCTCGAGATAGGCGCGCTCGCGCAGGGCCAGCGCCTTGGCGCGGGCGAACTCGTCCACCGTCGCGACCATGGGGAACATGATCTTGATCGG
>DASPJU010000883.1:0-4601 GCA_035628475.1 Salinarimonas sp.
CGACCCAGCCGCCGCTGAGCGCGAGGATCGCGAGCGCGGCCGCCATCATCGCGGAGCCGAGCGCCAGGAGGCCGCGCACGCCCCGCCGGTCCATGACGACGCCGGCCCGGGGCGCCACGAGGGCTCCGACCACGAGCATGACCGTGACCCCTGCGAAGACCGCGCCGCGCGGAAGCCCGAGGTCGCGGGCGAGCGGCTCGGCGAGCACCGCGGGCAGGTAGTAGGTGGTGCCCCAGCCGATGAGCTGGGTGGCGGCGAGCGCCACCACGGCGACGCGCGTCGAGGGGGCGAGCGGACCCCGCGGCGCGGCGGCCCGCCCGGCGCTCATGCCCGCGGCCGGCCGGGCGTCACCGCCCCGCGCGCCTTGCGCAACGCGCCCTCCACGAGCTCGAGGGCGAGGAACCGGGCCGGGTCGACGGGCCCCGGCAGGGCGAGCTGGCCGCGCGGCACGACGCCGAAGCCGAAGCGCGCGTAATAGGGCTCGTCGCCCACCAGCAGGATCAAGGCCTCGGACGCCTCGCGCGCCGCCTCGATCGAGCGACGCATCAGGGCGCCGCCGATGCCACGGTCCATGAAGGCGGGCTCGACGGTGAGCGGCCCCAGCACCTGGGCCCGCACCTCGCCGGCCCAGACCGGCGTCAGCCGGACGGAGCCGACCAGCAGCGTGCCGACGAGCGCCGTGAAGCACAGGCGCGGGTCGTGCCCCACGCCCTCGCGCAGGCGGAAGGCCGAGCGGGCGAAGCGGCCCGGGCCGAAGGCGCGCTCGTGCAGGCGCTCGACGGCCTCCGCGTCGGCGGGCAATTCATGACGGATGACGATGGACAAAGCGGTCACGGCGGACCTCCGGCGGGCAGGCGAACGGGAGCGGCGGACTGGGGGTCAGCCGTGTCGTCGTCGCTGGATCCGCCGGAAGGGCATGGGCCGTGGGGTCTCGCGTGAGAGGCGCGTCGTAGCAGGGCGTGGCGGGGGATGCAAACGGAACGGGCTCCTCTCCTTGCGCATGGAGAGAGCGGTCGGGGGTGAGGGGTGCGAGCTGGGACGAGGCATCTCGCGCCCGCCCAATCCCATCCTCCCCCTCATGCTGAGGAGCCCGCGCAGCGAGCGTCTCGATGCACGCTCCACGGATCTTCGGCGACGATGGGAGGCGGCCTCCAGTTCCGTCGAGACCGCCGGATCTCGTCCTTCGAGACGCAGCCTCCGGCTGCTCCTCAGGACCAGGGTTGAGAATGGGAGCAAGCCGGAATCGGGCGGCACCCCCGGGGAGCCCTCGTCAGAACAGATCCCCCTGCGTCGCGCCGCCCGCCCGCTCGCGCGGCGTGCGGCGGGGGGCGCGGCCCTCGGCGAGCGCCCGCGCCTTGCCGTCGGCGAACTCGAGCTCGACGGGCTGGCCGGGGGGCATGGCGGCGGCGGAGCGGATGGCGCGGCCGTCGCCGTCGCGCACGAGGGCGAAGCCCCGGGCGAGCACGGAGCGGTAGGAGAGGCTCGAGAGAAGCTGATCCAGGCCGCCGATCCGCGCCTGGCGGCGGGCGACGTCGGCGCGCATGGCGGAGGCGAGAGAGGCGTCCAGCGAGGCGAGGCGGCGGCGTTGCTGGACCATGCGCTCGCGTTCCTGGCGCAGCATCGCCTCGCGGCCGGCGACGAGGCGCTGGCCGAGCTGCTCGAAGCGCTGGCGGCGCTGCCCCAGGGCCGAGCGCATGGCATGGCGCAGGTGCTTGACGATCTGCGGCAGGCCGTCCTTGCGGATGACCAGGAAGTTCAGGAAGGCGCGCCCCGGCCGCTCGCCCACGGCCGCGAGCTTGCCCCGCAGCTCCGCCAGCCGCGCCCGGGGCGAGCGGCGCTCCAGGGCTTGGCCCAGGCGGGCGATGCGGCCCTCGAAGCTCCGCGCGTTGCGGGCGAGCGCCGGGGCAAGGCGAGCGCCGGCGAGATCGAGGCGCTGGCGCTTGGGGGCGAGAAGGGCCTCGCGGGAGGGCAGGGCGCGGGCCGCCGAGCGCAGGTCCGCGCGCATCCGCTCGAGGGCGCGGCCCACGGCCTCGCGATGGCGGAAGGCGAGGTCCTCGACCTCGGCCACGAGATCGGCCCGCACGGGCACCACCATCTCGGCGGCCCCGGTCGGGGTCGGGGCGCGCACGTCCGCGGCATGGTCGATGAGGGTCCAGTCGGTCTCGTGACCCACCGCCGAGACGAGGGGGATATCGCTCTCGACCGCCGCGCGGACCACCTCCTCGTCGTTGAATCCCCACAGGTCCTCCACCGAGCCGCCGCCGCGCGCCACGATGAGCACGTCGGGACGGGGGATCGGACCGCCCCGCTTCAGGGCGTTGAAGCCGCGGATCGCGGCCGCCACCTCCGCGGCGCAGGTCTCGCCCTGCACCCGCACGGGCCAGACGAGGACGCGGCGGGGAAAGCGGTCCTCCAGCCGGTGGAGGATGTCGCGGATGACGGCGCCGGTGGGCGAGGTCACGACCCCGATCACCGTGGGCAGGTAGGGCAGGGGGCGCTTGCGTTCGGGCGCGAAGAGGCCCTCCGCGGTGAGGCGGCGCTTGCGCTCCTCCAGGAGCGCCATGAGGGCGCCGATCCCGGCGGGCTCGATCGAATCGACGACGATCTGGTAGCTCGACTTGCCCGGGAAGGTCGTGATGCGCCCGATGGCGACGACCTCCAGCCCCTCCTGGGGCTTCACCTTGAGGCGCGCGAAGGTGCCCTTCCAGATCACGGCGTCCAGCTTGGCGCTCTGATCCTTGAGGCAGAAATAGGCATGGCCGGAGGAATGCGGGCCGCGATAGCCCGAGATCTCGCCCCGCACCCGCACGTGGCCGAACGCGTCCTCCAGGGTGCGCTTGAGGGCGCCCGACAGCTCGGAGACGGTCCAGTCGACGGCGTTGGTGGGCGCGTTCATGGGCGCACCCTATCCGCTCGGACGGGGCGCGCAAGGGGTGATCAAAGGGGGAACATCACGGGATCGGGCGACGTCGCGCGTCGGACTCCTGCCGGACGGCGCGCCCGGAACCGGCCTCGGACCGGGATGGCTGGCCCAAGCGCCCCAGAGGGTGGAGCATCAACGGACCGGGTGATCGCGAGCGACGGAAAGCCAAGGTATTTTCGGGTCTTCAGTCAGGCTCTCAGGCGTTCAGGCCGGCGATCAGCACCATGGTGGCGATCATGGCGGCCGTCGAGGCCGTGAAGCCGAGGAAGGCTTTGCGGAAGGAGGGGATCTGGGAGGTCATCGGGGCGGCTCCGGAAGGGGTGATCTCGATGACGCAAGGGATCGCACGGCGCGGGTCCGGCCGACATGCGCCGGCGCACATGGCCGGGCGGCTGGCGCGGGGCGCGATCGGGGGCTAAAGCTGCGCCGCACGAACGGCGGGGTCCCCATGGTCATCCTTCTCATCGGCTCGGGCGGGCGCGAGCACGCGCTCGCCTGGGCGCTCGCCCGCAGCCCCCGCTGCGAGCGCCTTCTCGTCGCCCCCGGCAATCCCGGCACCGAGGCCTGCGGGACGAACGTCGCCCTCGACGTGACGGATCATGGAGCGGTGATCGCGCTGTGCCGGCGCGAGGGGGTGGGGCTCGTGGTGGTGGGACCCGAGGCGCCCCTCGTGGCGGGGCTCGTCGACGATCTCACGGCCGCCGGCATCCGCGCCTTCGGGCCGAGCCGGGAGGCGGCGCGCCTGGAAGGGTCCAAGGCCTTCACGAAGGAGCTGTGCCGGGAGGCGGGCATCCCGACCGCCGCCTTCGCCCGATTCGCCGCGCCCGGGCCCGCCAAGGCCTATGTCCGGGAGCGGGGCGCGCCCATCGTGGTCAAGGCCGACGGGCTCGCGGCGGGCAAGGGCGTCGTGGTGGCGTCGAGCATCGCGGAGGCCGAGGCCGCCATCGACGCCATGCTGGGGGGCGCGCTCGGCGCCGCTGGCGCCGAACTGGTGATCGAGGATTGCCTGGTCGGCGAGGAGGCGAGCTTCTTTGCCCTGTGCGACGGGGTCCGTGCCCGCCCGTTCGCCTCGGCGCAGGACCACAAGCGCGCGCTCGACGGGGACCGGGGGCCCAATACCGGCGGCATGGGCGCCTATTCGCCCGCCCCCGTGCTCACGCCCGACCTCGAGGCGCGGGCCATGACCGAGATCGTCGAGCCGACGCTCGCGGCGATGCGGGCGCGGGGCACGCCCTATCGCGGCGTGCTCTATGCGGGCCTCATGCTCACGGCGGACGGTCCGCAGCTCATCGAGTACAATTGCCGCTTCGGGGATCCCGAGACGCAGGTGCTCATGCCGCGCCTGGCGAGCGACCTCGTCGACGCGCTCGTCGCGGCCTGCGACGGCGGGCTCGACGCCCTCGACCTGCGCTGGCGCCCGGAGGCCGCGCTCACCGTCGTGATGGCGGCCCGGGGCTATCCGGGACCGGTCGAGCGGGGATCCAGGATCGGCGGCGTGGAGGCGGCGGGGGCGATGCCCGGCGTCAGCGTCTTCCATGCCGGCACCACAAGAGGACCCGACGGCGCCCTCGCGGCGGCGGGCGGGCGCGTCCTCAACGTCACCGCGCTCGGCGCCAGCGTGCGGCAAGCCCGCGAGAGGGCCTATGCGGCGGTCGATGCGATCGATTTCCCGGGCGGC
>DASPJU010000884.1:0-2231 GCA_035628475.1 Salinarimonas sp.
GAGCGCCGGCGCCGGTTCGTGGTCCATGACGGCGGCCGCTCGGCGGCGGGCGACTGAGCCGGCCCGTGCCGTGCGGGCACCTCCCGGCCAGCGGCCCCGCGCCGCGGCCGGGACGGGCGCCACCCTCGGGCGCGGCGATCCGGCCGGGGCGAGACGAAGGCGCGGCCCGCGAGGATTTCGTTCGGCCCGCCTGCATCCATTCCTCCCGTCGGCGTGTACCCGCTGCAGTCAGGCCCATCGCTTGGCACGAGCAGGCGCCTCGACGCGCCGCACGTCACCCGGGAGACCTCCTCATGCGCCTCATTCTCCGCCGCTCCGCGGCCCTGACCCTCACGGCCGCCCTGCTCGCCGCCGGATCGCTGGCCGTCACCTCGGGGCCCAGCGTCTCGCAGGAGAAGACCGTGACCGTGGGCGGCGCGCCCATGTTCCCGTCGAAGACCATCGTCGAGAACGCGGTGAACTCGAAGGATCACACCACCCTGGTCGCTGCCGTGAAGGCCGCGGGTCTCGTCGACACGCTGTCCGGCAAGGGTCCGTTCACCGTGTTCGCGCCCACGAACGCCGCCTTCGACAAGCTGCCCAAGGGCACCGTCGAGACGCTCGTAAAGCCCGAGAACAAGAAGATGCTGACCGGGATCCTCACCTATCACGTGGTGCCGGGCAAGCTCTCCGCGGCCGATCTCGCCAAGCAGGTGAAGGACGGCGGCGGCAAGGCGACCCTGAAGACGGCCTCGGGGGGCCAGCTGACCGTCATGGACGCCGGCGGCGGCAAGCTCTCCGTCACGGACGCCAAGGGCGGCAAGTCGATGGTGACCATCGCCGACGTGAACCAGTCCAACGGCGTCATCCACGTCGTCGACACGGTGCTCATGCCCGCGAGCTAGATGCCTCTCACGGGAGGGCGCCGTCGTCGTGCGGCGCCCTCCCGCCTCCGGTCCGCGATGGACCCGCGAGCGATGCCCCGACCGGCATGGCGTCCCGTCCGGTCGCGGCGCCGGCCTCAAGGCCGCCGCCCCGACCCTCGCCCCGGCCGAAGGGGTCCGGCGCCTCGCCCGACGGCGGATCGGCCGGGTGCGCGAGACCCGAGCGGCCCGGCTAAGCCGCCGTTAACGCGCGCCGGGCTAGGGTGCGCCACGGTTCGCACCCCACGAGATCCGATGGACGCCCTCGCCGACCCGGTCAGGCCCCGCCTGCGCATCGCCGACAAGCGCCGCTTCGCGCGCGTGGCGGTGGCGCTTCTGGGCCGCTACATGCTCCCCGACCGGCAGGAATATCCCTGCCAGACCGTGAACCTGTCGCCCGGCGGGGCGCTCGTGACCGCGCCCGTGCGTGGCAATGTCGGCGACCGGGTGGTGGTCTATCTCGAGCATCTGGGCCGTCTCGAGGGCGAGGTGACGCGCCTCGTCGCCAACGGCTTCGCCTTTTCCATCGCGGCCACCCCGCGCAAGCGCGACAAGCTCGCCTCCCAGCTCACCTGGCTCGCCAACCGCCACGCCCTGGGCCTGCCCGAGGACCGTCGCCACGAGCGCATCGTGCCGCGCAATCCCCTGGTGGAGATGCGGATCGAGAACGGGCGGCCGAGCACCGTGCGCCTCATCGACCTGTCGCTCTCGGGCGCGGGCGTCGCGCTCGAGGTCAAGCCGCCGCTCGGCACCGCCATCAGCCTCGGCCGCACGCCCTGCAGGGTCGTGCGCCACTTCCAGGGCGGCGTCGCGGTCGAGTTCCTGCTGCCGCTCTCCCCCGACCGCTTCGACGAGTCGATCGTCCTCTGACCCCGCCCCGAGCCGCTCCGCCTCCGGTGGCGCGCGGGCCCGCCCGGGCGCCCTCTTTCATCGGCGGGCGGCGAACGCTCGACTTGGCCGCCGATCCTTAAGGTCCCGCAAGTCAAGCAGGCGCGACTTGACGCAGAGTTTGCAGTTGCACCCTCGCGCGACGCCAACGAAGCTGTTATGGTGCCCGCGCCATGACGTCCTGCGACGCCACGGCCCGGTCGGCTGCCCTCTCCCGAGGGGCCCTCCGGCCACGCTTCCGACCAACCATCGCCCCCGGGGCGACCGCGCGAACCCGACCGGTCCTGGACCAAGGCACGCCTGCAGCTGCGACGAGCACACGATGAGCCGCTATCACGATGACGATTTCCCGAGCCGGCGCGATCGCGACCGGGGCAACCGGCGCCGCCCGTCGGAAGAAGGATGGGGCGCACCGATGCCCGAGGCGCCGGCCTGGCCCTC
>DASPJU010000885.1:0-3817 GCA_035628475.1 Salinarimonas sp.
TGACCCAGCAGTCCTGGCAAGCTCCCATGAAGCAGTAGCCCGCCCGATGCCCATCCGCGAACTCGAAGCGCCGCAGGTAGGGGTGGTTGAGCAGGATGGCCGACATCAGCAGGTCGCCGGCGCGGGCTTCCGCCGGGCGGCCATCGATCGTGAACCGGATCGCCGCACCCGGGCGTTCGACGAGGCGCACGAAGAGACCTGCTGGCTGAGGCGCCATGTTCATAGGGTGTGCTCGTATCGGCAGTTGACGAGGAGCTCCGCCACCGCGGCCGTGTTCGGCAGGCCGACAATCATCGCGACCATGCGGGCGAGATCGGCGGAGTCGATCATCTCCTCGCGGGGCGGGTCCTTCACGCCCGCGACCAGGTCGGTGTCGACGAAACCCGGGCACAGCGCTGTGGCACGAATCCCGTGCTCCCAGCCGAGGCGCCGAACCGCATGGGTGAGGGCGACGACGGCATGCTTGGACATCTGATAGCCCGCGTTGAGTCCCATCACACGCTTGCCGGAGAGCGAGGCCACCGTCACCACGCGACCGCGGCCGGAAGCCTTCAGCGCCGGCAGGCAGGCTTGAATGAGGCGGAACGGCGCCTTGACGTTCACCTCGAACACATCGTCGAGAGCGTCGTCGGTGCCGTCCTCCAGTCCGACGAACGGCGCGATCCCGGCATTGGCGACGAGGGCATCGATGCCCCCGTACCGGTCCAGGGTCGCGGCGATCCAAGGCACCGCAGCCGATCGGTCGCGCGCGTCGTAGGCATGGGTCATGACATCGGCCCGGCGAAGGTCGGCGGGTACGGCTCCGGGATCGCGAACGCCTAGGGAGAGGCGAAAGCCCGCCGAGGCGAGCTCGCGTGCGATCGCCAAGCCGATTCCCCGCGTCGCTCCCGAGATGACCGCAACGCCCGCCATGCCGCCCCCCGCAACCGACATGGTCATTGAATTCCGCTCGCCGGAGCAGTGTCAATCGGACTTGCCGCTAGATGGAAAGTATAGTCATTTGCTTCCATCAAGCGGGAAATAGCGCCAGCCGGGACGCGGGAACTTGCCACGGAATGGAATATCGGCGGTGCGATCGCCATCGAGCCTCCAGCGTGGCTTGTCGGTCCTCCGCGCACTCGCGGAGGTTGGCGGTAACGGTGCCCGTCTCAAGGACCTTGCCGCCGCGACGGGCCTCTCGACCTCCACGCTGCACCGCCTCCTCGGTGTCCTCGTCGAGGAGGGCCTTGCCGAGCGATGCACGGCACGGTCGTACCGGTTGAGCGTCGGCTTCTTCACGCTGGCGGCGGGCGCTGGAAATCCGGACGGCCTACGGGAGCTTTGCCGCCCTGTCCTCCTGCGCTTGTCGTCGACGCTCAGCGACACGACGTTCCTGCTGGTCCGTAGCGGGTACGACGCCGTTTGCCTCGACCGATGCGAGGGGCCGTTCCCGATCCGCTCCTTCACCAACGACGTCGGCGGGCGGGTGCCGCTCGGGGTCGGCCAGGGGCCTCTCGTGCTGCTCGCGCACCTCCCGCCGGAGGAACGCGACGAGGTCATCCGCTTCAATGTGCCCCGGCTCGTCGATTTGGGCGTTTACGACGAGGTCTACCTACGAACCGAGATCGACAAGGTGCTGGCACAGGGATACGCGAGCCGGGAGACCGGCCTTATCCCTGGCATGACTGGCGTTGCCGTGCCGGTCATGGACCGCCGTGGAAGCGTCGTCGCAGCGCTCAGTATTGGCACCCTTCTCGAAAGGCTGAAGGGGGATCGGCTGCCGACCGTCGTACACCTGCTGAAGGCCGAGGCTGCGGCCCTAGGGGCGCGGGTCTCTCCGTTCGATCCCGCGACGCGTCGCCCGAACCAGGTCCTTGGCGCAAGCGTGTCCCGTGAGATCCGGCGGTAACGTCGACCCAGCCGAACCGTTCGAACGGCGAACCGCCGGCGTTCGCGCTGGACCATCAGGGGGGTTCTCGACTGGCCCCGCGACGCCCGGCGGGTCCGGGTGCTCACGGTCGTGGACAGGAGCCTGATTTGTCCGATGTTGGCCCTCCCTGGACCTCCAGAGCGTCAGCTTGCAGGCGACCTGATTGATGTCGACCGACCGAGGGTGGCCGGAAGGAGAACGTCTGCTCACAAGTGGGCGGAGCTGGGAAGTGGACGTTTAGCTCAACAGGCCCAAGGTCTCGACACGGACATGGGGTTCGCTCCTTCTCAGGCGCGGATCCAAGTGCGCTGGAGGGAGTTCTGCTCCTGCAAGCATAAGTATAAACAAGATGGGGACCCGCATGGCCGAGCCCGCTACCCCGCCACCGTTGCAGCCGGCCGGGACCCCTCCGCCCACGCCCTTGCTCTCGACCGCCAGCGGCATCGTCCTCGTGATCGGCGCCCTGTACTTCGGCCAGGACATCTTCATCCCATTCGCCCTGGCCACGCTCCTCGCCTTCGCCCTTACGCCCCTCGTGGACTGGTTCCGGAGGATCAGGTTCCCTCGTATCGCGGCCGTGATCACCGCGGTGGCCCTCGCCTTCGTCCTGATCGCCGGCATCGCCTACGTCGTCGGGACGCAGCTCGTTCAGCTCGCCAACAATCTCCCGGCCTACCAGACCACCATCCAGCAGAAGATCCGTTCCCTTCAATCATCCGCTCCCGGCGGCGGGGTCGTCGACCGGGTGACGACGACGATCCAGGACCTCAGCAAGGAGCTGTCCAGTTCGACGAGCCAAGAAACATCTGCCGCGCCGGGGCCTGACGCGCGAGGCCGGCAAGCCGAACGGGAGCCCATCCCGGTGCGGATCGAGCAGGGCCAGGCTCAGCCACTGCAGGTCATTCGAACGATCGTGGGACCGCTCCTCGCCCCGCTGGCGACGGCCGGGATCGTCGTCGTGTTCGTTATCTTCGTCCTCCTCGAGCGTGAGGATCTGCGCGACCGCTTCATCAAGCTCGTCGGAGCGGGCGATCTGCAAAAGAGCACGCACGCGCTCAACGACGCAGCCGCGCGGGTGAGCCGCTATCTTCTCATGCAGCTCGTCGTGAATCTCACCTATGGCGTGCCGATAGGCGTTGCGCTCTACTTCATCGGGGTTCCCAACGCTGTACTTTGGGGTTTGCTGGCCGCGGTGCTGCGCTTCGTCCCGTACCTCGGTCCTTTCCTCGCCGCCCTGTTTCCCCTCGCCCTGGCGTTCGCAGTCGACCCGGGCTGGACTATGCTCCTGTGGGTCGCCGCGCTTTTTCTCGGCGCGGAGCTAATCAGCAACAACGTCGTCGAGCCGTGGCTCTACGGTTCGAGCACCGGCCTGTCGTCGCTCGCCATTATCACGGCGGCAATCTTCTGGACGACCCTGTGGGGGCCGGTCGGCCTCTTCCTGGCGACACCGCTGACGGTCTGTGTCGTGGTGATCGGACGATACGTGCCGCACCTGGAGTTCCTGGGCGTTTTGCTCGGCAACGATCCTGTGCTCGCGCCAGAGGAGCGCTTCTACCAACGCCTTCTCGCCGGCAACCTGGAGGAGGCGGTCGATCTCGCCGAAACGTATGTCGACGAGCATTCTTCGGGCGAGTTCTACGAACGGATCGGCCTGCCGGCCTTGCGCCTCGCTGAGAACGACCGCCAACGAAGCGTGAGCGACATGACCTATCGTCGGCAGGTGGCGGAAACGGCGACCTGCGTCGTGCGGGAGATCGAGGATCATGTCCGCGAGGGGGGCAGGTCTGAAGAGGCGTCCGAAGCGGTGTCGCGGCAATTCGTGTCACCGGTCCGGGTTCTGTGCGTCGCGGGGCGCACCGAACTCGACCGAGCGGCATCCGAGATGGTGGCTGGGGTGCTGGGGGAGCG
>DASPJU010000886.1:0-5556 GCA_035628475.1 Salinarimonas sp.
AAGGTGCACCCGGAGGGCGGATCCACCGGCGAGGGCAGGTCGCCGCGCAGGATCACCCGCTCCCGCTTGCGTTCCACCGGCGGATCGGGCACGGGAACGGCGGACAGCAACGCCCGGGTGTACGGGTGCGCGGCGCGGTCGTAGATGTCCTCGCGGGTGCCGGTCTCCACCACCCGGCCGAGGTACATCACCGCGACCCGGTCGCTCACCCGACGGACGACCGCGAGGTCGTGCGCGATGAACAGGTACGTCAGCGACAGCCGGGATCGCAGGTCCAGCAACAGGTTCAGCACCTGCGCCTGCACCGACACGTCCAGCGCGCTCACCGGCTCGTCGCACACGATCAGCTCCGGCTCCACCGCCAGCGCCCGAGTTCAGGCGCACCGTCACGTAGCCCTGGTCGCGGCCCACGATCTGGGCGTAGGTGCCGGCCGAGCGCGCGATCGCGCCGCCCTTGCCGACCTTCAGCTCCACATTGTGGACGATCGTGCCCACGGGCATGTTGCCGAGGGGCATGGCGTTGCCCGGCTTGATGTCGACCTGCTCGCCCGCCACGACCTGGTCGCCGGCGGCGAGCCGCTGCGGGGCCAGGATGTAGGACAGCTCGCCGCCCGGGTACCGGATCAGCGCGATGAACGCCGAGCGGTTGGGATCGTACTCGATCCGCTCCACGGCGCCCGGCTGGCCGGGGAAGCCGCGCCGCTTGAAGTCGACGTTGCGCAGCGTCCGCTTGTGGCCGCCGCCGCGGAAGCGGACGGTGATGCGGCCGAGATTGTTGCGGCCGCCCGAGGAGGACTTGCCCTCGGTGAGGCTCTTCACGGGCTTGCCCTTGTAGAGCTCCCGGCGGTCGACGATCACGAGCTGGCGGAGGCCAGGCGTGACCGGCTTGAAGGTCTTCAATGCCATGGGTCTGTTCCTTGCCTGATCCTCACAGGCCCGTCGTCACGTCGATGGTCTGCCCCTCCTCGAGGGTGACCACCGCCTTCTTGACGTCGGACCGGCGGCCCTTCACGCCGCGGAACGTCTTGGTCTTGCCCTTGACGTTCAGCGTGTTGACGCTCTTCACCTTGACGTCGAAGAGCTTCTCGACCGCGGCCTTGATCTGCGGCTTCGTGGCGTCGGGGGCGACGCGGAAGACCACCTTGTTGTGCTCCGAGAGCGCGGTCGCCTTCTCCGTGATGATGGGGGAGACGATCACGTCGTAGTGGCGCGGATCGTTGCTCATTTGAAGCGCGCCTCCAGCGCATCGACAGCCGCCCGCGTCAGCACGAGCTTCTCGCGGCGAAGGATGTCGTAGACGTTGATGCCCTGCACCGGCAGGACGTCGATGTTGGGGATGTTGCGCGCGGCGAGCCGGAAGTTGGTCTCGACCTCCGCCCCGCCGATCACGAGGGCGTTGGACAGGCCGAGCTTGCCGAAGCGCTCCACGAGAGCCTTCGTCTTCGGGGCGTCGAGGCGCGCGTCGTCGACGACGATGAGCGACTGCGACTTCGCCTTGGACGAGAGCGCGTGGCGAAGCGCCAGCGCGCGCACCTTCTTGGGCAGGTCGTGGGCATGCGAGCGCACGACCGGGCCGAAGGCCTTGCCGCCGCCGCGGAACTGCGGGGCGCTCGCGGCGCCGTGGCGGGCCGAGCCGGTGCCCTTCTGCTTGTAGAGCTTCTTGGTCGTCCGGTTGACCTCCGAACGGCCGAGAGTCTTGTGGGTGCCGGCCTGGCGCTTGGCGAGCTGCCAGCGCACGCAGCGCTGCAGGATGTCCGCGCGCGGCTCGAGCCCGAAGATCTCGTCGGCGAGCTCCACCGAACCGGCGCTGGCGCCGTCGAGGGTGGTCACGTCGAGCTTCATCACGCGGTCTCCTCAGTGGTCTCGGCCGGAGCCGCCGCGTCGACGCCGTCGCGAGCGCGGAAGGCGCCCGGCATCGGAGCTTCGGCCGGCAGCTTGCGCTTCACCGCGTCGCGAACGAAGATCCAGCCGCCGGCGACGCCGGGAACGGCGCCCTCAACGAGGATGAGGCCGCGCTCCACGTCCGTCTGGACGACGCGCAGGTTCTGCGTGGTGACGCGCTCGACGCCGAGGTGGCCCGGCATCTTCTTGTTCTTGAAGGTCTTGCCCGGGTCCTGGCGGCCGCCGGTCGAGCCGATCGACCGATGGGAGACCGACACGCCGTGGGAGGCGCGAAGACCGCCGAAGTTCCAGCGCTTCATGCCGCCCGCGAAGCCCTTGCCGGTCGTGGTGCCGGTGACGTCCACGAACTGGCCGGGCACGAAGTGGTCCGCCGTGATCTCGGCGCCGACCGGGATCATCGCGTCCTCGGTCACCCGGAACTCGGCGATCTTCTTCTTTGGCTCGACCTGGGCCACCGCGAAGCGGCCGCGCTCGGGCTTGGAGACGTTCTTGACCTTGGCCTTGCCGACGCCGACCTGCAGCGCGACGTAGCCGTTCTTGTCCATGGTCCGATGGGCGACGACCTGGCAGGCGTCGACCTTGAGAACCGTGACCGGGACATGCTCGCCGGCATCCGTGAAGATGCGGGTCATGCCCACCTTTTGTGCGATGACGCCTGAGCGCATGGAAGTTGATCCTCGGCGCTGTTCGATCCGCCCTGGCCCGGGGGGCTCAGAGCTTGATTTCCACGTCCACGCCGGCGGCGAGGTCGAGCTTCATCAGCGCGTCCACCGTCTGGGGCGTGGGGTTGACGATATCGAGGACGCGCTTGTGCGTGCGCATCTCGAATTGCTCGCGCGACTTCTTGTCGATGTGCGGCGAGCGCAGCACCGTAAAGCGCTCCAGGCGGGTCGGCAGCGGGATGGGCCCACGAACCTGGGCGCCCGTCCGCTTCGCCGTCGACACGATCTCGCGGGTCGAGGCATCGAGGATGCGGTGGTCGAACGCCTTGAGGCGGATGCGAATGTTTTGACCGTTCATGGGTTACCCCGTTCTTCTCGAGAAGCGCGGCGGGTCTCGCCGCGCCGCTCGGTTCGGTTGTCGATCAGTCCATGACCTGGGCGACGACGCCGGCGCCGACGGTGCGGCCGCCCTCGCGGATGGCGAAGCGCAGCTTCTCCTCCATGGCGACCGGCACGATCAGCTCGACTTCCATCGTCACGTTGTCGCCGGGCATCACCATCTCGGTGCCCTCGGGCAGCTTCACGATCCCGGTCACGTCCGTGGTCCGGAAGTAGAACTGCGGACGATAGTTCGTGAAGAACGGCGTGTGGCGCCCGCCCTCCTCCTTGGTCAGGATGTAGGCCTCGGCCTTGAACCGCTTGTGCGGCTTCACCGAGCCGGGCTTGCACAGGATCTGACCCCGCTCCACGTCCTCGCGCTTCGTGCCGCGAAGAAGAACGCCCACGTTGTCGCCCGCCTGGCCCTGGTCGAGCAGCTTGCGGAACATCTCCACGCCCGTCACCGTGGTCTTCACCGTGTCGCGGATGCCGACGATCTCGACCTCCTCGCCCACCTTCACGACCCCGCGCTCCACGCGCCCCGTCACCACCGTGCCGCGCCCTGAGATCGAGAACACGTCCTCGATCGGCATCAGGAACGGCATGTCGATCGGCCGCTCGGGCTGCGGAATGTAGGCGTCCACCTCCGCCATCAGCTTGAGCACCGCCTCGCGCCCGATCTCGGGGCTCTTACCCTCGAGCGCCATCAGGGCCGAGCCCTTCACGATCGGGATGTCGTCGCCCGGAAAGTCGTACTTCGAGAGAAGCTCGCGCACCTCGAGCTCGACCAGGTCCAGAAGCTCCGCGTCGTCGACCATGTCGACCTTGTTCATGAACACCACCAGGGCCGGCACGCCCACCTGGCGAGCCAGAAGGATGTGCTCGCGCGTCTGCGGCATCGGGCCGTCGGCGGCAGACACCACCAGGATCGCGCCGTCCATCTGCGCCGCGCCCGTGATCATGTTCTTCACGTAGTCGGCGTGCCCGGGGCAGTCCACGTGCGCGTAGTGCCGGTTCGTGGTCTCGTACTCCACGTGAGCCGTCGAGATCGTGATCCCGCGAGCCTTCTCCTCGGGAGCCTTGTCAATCTGGTCGTAGGCCGTGAACGTGGCGCCGCCAGACTCCGCCAGAACCTTCGTGATCGCCGCCGTCAGCGACGTCTTCCCATGGTCCACGTGACCAATCGTCCCGATGTTGCAGTGCGGCTTCGTCCGCGAAAACTTCTCTTTGGCCATGGCCAGCTTCCTTCAGTGGGTCGCTTGCGTGGGGGTCGGCTGACGAGGGAGCGAGGTGCGCCTTACGCGTACTTCGCCTGCACCTCGGCAGCCACGTTCGACGGCACCTGCTCGTAGTGGTCGAACTGCATCGTGTAGTTGGCGCGTCCCTGGCTCATGGAGCGCAGGGTGTTGACGTAGCCGAACATGTTGGCCAGCGGCACCATCGCGTTGATGACGACCGCGTTGCCGCGCATGTCCTGGCCCTGGATCTGGCCGCGCCGGGAGTTGAGGTCGCCGATGACAGAGCCCGTGTAGTCCTCGGGCGTCACCACCTCGACCTTCATGATCGGCTCGAGCAGCACCGAGGCGCCCTTCTGCAGGCCCTCGCGGAGCGCCGCGCGGGACGCGATCTCGAATGCGAGCGCCGACGAGTCGACCTCGTGGAAGGCGCCGTCGACGAGCTGGACCTTGACGTCGACCACGGGGAAGCCCGCGACCACGCCCGACCCGACCACCGAGTTGAGGCCCTTCTCGACGCCCGGGATGTACTCCTTGGGCACCGTGCCGCCCACGATCTTGGACTCGAACTCGAAGCCCTTGCCCTGCTCGTTCGGCTCGACGACGATCTTCACCCGGGCGAACTGGCCCGTGCCGCCCGTCTGCTTTTTATGGGTGTAGTCCACCTCGGAGCGACGGGTGATGGTCTCGCGATACGCCACCTGCGGAGCGCCGATATTCGCGTCGACTTTGTAGGTGCGGCGCAGGATGTCGACCTTGATGTCCAGGTGGAGCTCGCCCATGCCCTTGAGGATGGTCTGGCCCGACTCCTGGTCGGTGGAGACGCGGAAGGAGGGGTCCTCGGCCGCGAGCTTGGAGAGCGCGATGCCGAGCTTCTCCTGGTCCGCCTTCGACTTCGGCTCGATGGCGATCTCGATGACGGGCTCGGGGAACTCCATGCGCTCGAGCACGACGGGCTTGAGGGCGTCGCACAGCGTGTCGCCGGTGCGGACCTCCTTGAGGCCGGCAAGCGCCACGATGTCGCCCGCGAAGGCCTCCTTGATGTCCTCGCGGTTGTTCGCGTGCATCAGGAGCATGCGGCCGACGTGCTCCTTCTTGTCGCGGGTCGAGTTCACCAGCGACGTGCCCGACTCGACCTTGCCCGAGTAGACGCGGCAGAAGGTGATGGTGCCGACGAAGGGATCGTCCATGATCTTGAAGGCGAGCATGGAGAACGGCTCTTCGTCCGACGGACGGCGAACCGTGTCTTCCTCGGTCTTGAAGTCGATGCCCTTGATCTCGCCGCGGTCGGCAGGAGACGGCAGGAAGTCGACAACGGCGTCGAGGAGCGGCTGAACGCCCTTGTTCTTGAACGCGGAGCCGCACAGAACCGGATGGAA
>DASPJU010000887.1:0-6798 GCA_035628475.1 Salinarimonas sp.
GAGGGCCACGAGGTAATGGAGGAGTTCGCCGGAGGCGACGCGCTGGACGCAGGGCTGATCGCGGCGGCCCAGGCCATCGAGCACTACGAGATCACCCGCTACGGCACGCTGCTGGCCTGGGCGAACCAGCTCGGCATGACCGAGGCCGCGGACCTCATCAAGGAGACGCTCATCGAGGAGGAGAACACCGACGCGATCCTCTCCGAGCTCGCCGAGGACATCGCCAACCCCAAGGCCGCCTGAGACGCGTCGCCCCCTCTCCCGGATGGGAGAGGGGCCGGGGGTGAGGGTGGCCAGGCCGGGAGGCGGGCACTGAACCACCTCATGTCATCCCCGGCCTCATGCCGGGGACCCAGGGGAACAGGGTGCCTGGGTGGCCGGACCAAGCCTGGCCATGACACGGGTGGGGGCCGTCGAGGCAACCTCCCGAGCCAGCCACCCTCACCCCCTTGCACGCCGTGCATCCCTCTCCCGTCCGGGAGAGGGGCGTCACCCCAGCCGCCCCCGCGCCGCGACCTCGATCTCGCCCACGATCTCGTCGCCGCGCACCGCCACCAGCCGGTCGACCATGTTGACCACCACGCAAACGTGGTTCGGCACGATCCGGACCACGTCGCCGACGGCCGGCCGGTCGTTGCAGGCCGCGAGGTCGAGGAAGCCGTGCTCCTCGGCGAAGCGGGCGATGCGGGCCTGCGGGTGCTCCAGGATGAGCCCGTGCCCGTCGAGGCCCCCGCCCGTGTCGGCGGTGAGCGTCTTGGAGCCCGCGTCCAGGATGCCGCGCTCGGGTCCGGCCCGGCTCACCACGGTCGCGACCACGTGCAGCGCCACGTCGTCGAGGGTGGCGGCGCCTCCCGCCACCATCATGCGGTCGTTGAAGACGTAGGTGCCCGCCCGGTGCTCGGTGACGCCCTCGATGCGCCCCAGATGCTTGAGGTTGGGCGTGCCCCCGTTCGATACGATCCCCGCCTCGAGCCCGGCCTCGCGCAGGCCCGCCCGGGCCTCGTCCAGGAATCGCTGCGTTGCCTCGACCCCGTCCTCGGGGGCGTAGAGCATCAGCCCCGCGAAGGCGAGGCCCGGCCTGCCCGCGATGTCGCGGGCCAGCGCCACCGCCTCCCCCGGGGTCTCGACCCCGGCGCGCCGGCGTCCCGTGTCGCACTCGACCACGACGGCGAGGTCCCGGCCCGCGATCGCGGCCGCCCGCGGCAGGCCCTCGACCGTCACGGGATTGTCGACCGCCACCGTCACCCGGGTGCCGCCCCCGAGCAGCCGGCCCAGCCGCCCGAGCTTGTGCTCGCCCAGGATGTTGTAGCTGATCAGGATGTCGTCGAGCCCGCCCTCGGCCATCACCTCGGCCTCGCCGAGCTTCTGGCAGGTGATGCCCCGCGCGCCCGCCTCCACCTGCATCCGCGCGATGGCGGGGCTCTTGTGGGTCTTGATGTGGGGCCGGTTGACGAGCCCCGCCGCGTCGCAGGCCTCCTGCAGGCGGGCGATGTTGCGCTCCACCCGGTCGAGATCCACCACCACCGCCGGTGTGCCGTAGTCGCGCGCCACGCGCCTGGCCAGATCCGTCATCGCCGTTCCTCCCGCGGCCCTCCATCCCATCCCGGAGGACCGCGGGCAAGCCGAGAAGTTCAGGCGAACATCCAAAGGGAAAACGGTCACGGCGGGGCATCTGGGGCGCGGAACAGGTGCGCTACCGGACACGGCGCGGCGGCCACGGGGTGCCGGGCAGGCCCTGCGCCAAGCCGGGGCGCGCCCGGAGGCGCCGGCCCGCCCCGGGGAGGCGTTAACGGTCCGTTCACGAAGCCGGCCCAGTCTTGCGGCCGCGCTTGGCGTCGCTTTTGCATGGCCCGGGCGCACGAGGTCCGCGCCGATGTTCATGCTTCCGCCCCCTCCCCCGCCGGTCCTCGCCGTCATGATCCCCGCCGAGGAGGAATGGACCGTCGACGTCGCCCGCTCGGCGGCCATCGAGGCGGTGGAGCACGCCGCGGGCAGCGGCAAGATCCTGGGCCTTGCCCTCAAGCCCTCGCAACGCGCCTCGGGCTGGGTGGCCTGCGGGCAGGTCGATGTCGGCGACGTGGGCGCGCCCCGTCGCCAGCGTTTCGTCGCCTTCGTGCCCGGCACCATCGCGCTCGTGGCGGACGAGGACCCGGAGCTCGTCGACGAGTTCTGGGACGCGGTCGGCTGCGATACGCCCGCCGAATAGGCGCGACGCCTACATCTTAGGCGGCACCGAACGAAGCTGGAGCGTCGCGCGTTGGTGATCTAAGGTCCGCGAGGCCTTCCATCCGACGCGAGGCTGATTCGTGGCGACGCTCAAGGAATTCGAGGAGGCCCTGCGCGAGCAGGGAATGCACATGGCGCTCGCCATCCTGGAGCGCCTGCGCGAGCGCGACCGGGCCACGCGCCAGGCGGCGCCGGCCCGCCGGGTCTCGGGCCGCAAGATGACGCCGGAGCTCGCCCGCCGCATCTTGGAGCTCCACGCCCATACCGGCATGACCCAGCAGGAGATCGCCTTCGAGCTCGGGGTCAACCAGGGCCGGGTCAACGAGGTGATCAAGCGCGGCAAGTGGCTCGACGAGAACCCCGCCGCCCCCGAGCGCGTCGCCCGCGACAAGGCGCTGGCCCGCATGGAGCGCGATCACGCGCTGGCCCGCCCCACGCCGAGATCCCGCAAGGCCACGGGTGAGCGCAAGCCCGTGAAGGCGAAGCGCCCCTCGAACCAGCTGACGCTGGGCGATCTGTAGGGCCCCCTCTCCCGGATGGGAGAGGGATGCACGCGGTGCCAGGGGGTGAGGAATCACGCCGGGAGGGTCGCGCGGAACCACCACGTGTCATCCCCGGCCTTGAGCCGGGGATCCAGTCCCACGCACCGTCTGGATGGCCGGGCCAAGCCCCGCCAGGACAAGCGGAGGGGTTCAGCGACCCTCCCGACCTGGCCACCCTCACCCCCAGCCCCTCTCCCATCCGGGAGAGGGGAGCCTTCTCACCGCAGCGCCGCCCGCTCGGCCTCCATCAGCACGTCGAGCGCCCGCCAGGGCTTCTGCACGAAGCGCGCGGAGCGGGGCAGGTCCGCCAGGCGGTCGCCGGGGGCGCCCGAGGTGGCGAGCACCCGCACCCAGGGGTAGCGCAGGTTGATGGTGCGGGCGAGGTCGACGCCGTCCATGAGGCAGGGCAGGCGGATGTCGATGAAGGCGAAGGCGACCGCATGGGCCCGCTCGCGCAGGTATTGCAGGGCCTCCTCGGCGCTCTCGGCCTCGATCACCGTGAGGTCGGTCTCCTCGAGGAGCGCCGCCGCGAGATCGCGCAGATCGCCGTCGTCCTCCACGATGAGCGCGACGCGCTCGCCTGCCGCTTGAGCCATGGTCTGGATCTCCCTGGTGACGGCCGGCATCGCGCGCGGCCGCGTGAGGGCGGCGCCCGCCGGGACCCGGCGCCGCTCCGATGGTCGATGGTTCGGGAGCGGCCCCTCGGGCCGCGAACGCACCCTGCCCGCCCCTGGAGGCAAGCCGACTAATCCAGGTTCAACAGCCCTCCCGGCAAAGGGTTCGAGCGTGGCCGCGACATTTTCGTCGTCGCCGGAACCGGGGGTTCAGTTGCGCCACCATTGCTCGGCCTGGCGCTCGCCCGTCAGGCAGTCCGTCGCCCCCGCTTGCGCGCGGGTGACGACGGCCGGGGCCGGCTCGCGCAGGTCGGCGATCTCGCGGATGATCTTGGTGCGCACGGCCTCGGCGAACTGGGCGCGCTCGCGGATCGGGATCATGAAGGCGCCCGCTCCCCCGATGACGCAGTCGCGAAAATACTCGTCGAGCTTCTCCACGTCCCAGGAGGAGCTCGGGCGCTTGAGCATGATCGGCAGGCCGTTGATCGTGACGCCCGCCTTGAGGGCCTCGGCCCGCGCCGGGACCACCGACCGGCCCTGGTTGTTGGCCCCGTCGCCCGAGATGTCGATCACCTGCCGGGTCGCGTCGAGCCCGCTCTCGGCGAGAAGCCGCATGGAGAGATCGATCGCCCCGGAGATGGAGGTGCGCGGCGCCCGGCGGTTGGGCGCGCGCTCCAGCGCCCCCGCGAAGGCCATCGCGTCCGCCGCCCCGTCGATGACGGTCCAGGGCACCACGACCTGGCGCGAGAAGTCCCCTGCCCAGTCCATGTAGACCACGGCGATCCGCCCCAGCGCCCCCCGCTCGATCGCCGCGTGCACCACCGGATCCCTGAACGCCGCCACGAACCCCTCGCGCTGCAGCTCTTGCTCCTCCGGGTCCATGGAGTTCGACACGTCCACCGCGATCACGAGGGCGAGGTCGACCTCCATGGCGGCCCGGGCGGGCGCGAGGGAGAGGAGGAGCGCGGCGAGGAGGAGAAAGGCGCGGGGCATGGGGCCTCCGGGGTGGCGGAGGAGAGTGTGTCAGGGGGTGGGGGGTGGGGCAAGCGAGGTGTTCCGCGCTTGCCGGCGCGGGTCGTCACACCAACCACGGATTCCCCACCCGCTCCTCCCCCAGCCTCCCCGCCGGCCCGTGTCCCGGCAGGAACGTCACGTCGTCCCCGAGCGGCAGCAGCTTCTCCTTGATCGAGCGGATCAGGGCCGCGTGATCCCCGCCCGGCAGGTCGGTGCGGCCGATGGAGCCCTGGAAGAGGACGTCTCCCACGAGGGCGAAGCGGGCGGCCTCCTCGAAGAAGACCATGCTGCCCGGGGAATGGCCGGGGCAGTGGAGCAGGGAGAAGGTGAGGCCGCCCAGCGCCAGGGTGTCGCCCTCGGCGAGCCAGCGGTCGGGGGTGACGGCGCGGGCGCCGGGGATGCCGTAGGCCGCGGCGGTCTGGGGCAGGCCGTCCAGGAGGAAGCGGTCCGCCTCGTGCGGGCCGATCACGGGGACGGCGAGGCGCTCGGCGAGCTCCGCGGCGCCGGCCGCGTGGTCGACATGGCCGTGGGTGAGCCAGATCGCCTCGACCGCGACGCCGGCCTGAGCGATCGCGGCCTCGATCCGGGGCAGGTCGCCGCCGGGATCCACGACCACGCCCCGCATCGCGGCGTCGTCCCACAGGAGCATGCAGTTCTGCTGGAAGGGCGTCACGGGGATGATGCTGATGCGGGCGGGCATGGGGGTCCTCGGGGAGCCTGAGGGACGGGTTTAGCGCAAGGCGGCGCGCGATGCGTCCCCTCTCCCCGCCATTTGGGACGAGGGGGTTACGCGGGGGGAAAAGCGTCCGTCTGGCGAAGCGCCTCGCCGAGGATCAGGGCCGCCGCCATGGCGACGTTGAGGGAGCGCATCCCGGCGCGCATGGGGACGAGGAGGCGGGCGTCGGCCGCCTCGTGTACGCCGTCGGGCACCCCCGCCGATTCGCGGCCGACCATGACGATGTCGTCGGGCGCGAAGCGGAAGGCCGCGTAGGGGGTCGCGCCCCGGGTCGTGGCCAGCACCAGGCGGCGCCCCTCCCCCGCCCGCCAGGCCTCGAAGGCCGTGAACGAGGCGTGGCGCCGGATCTCGACCCTGTCCAGGTAGTCGAGCCCGGCGCGGCGGAAGTTGCGGTCCGAGACGTCGAACCCCGCGGGCTCGACGATGTCGACCGCGAGCCCCAGACATGCGGCGAAACGCAGCATGGTGCCGGTGTTCTGGGGGATGTCCGGTTGATAGAGGCAGAGGCGGGGCATGGCGGGTCCTCCCGTCATCCTCCCGCCACGCTTCCCCGTCAAGGGAACGGTCCGGCGGGTTCGTCCGTACCCTACCGGTCCAATCGTCAGGTCCCGCCATGTTCCGCTGGCTCGAGAGCCGCATCGACCCGTTCGCCCCCTTCGACGAGGCCCGCACGCCGCCCCAGACGCTGCGGGGCTTCATGTGGGCCTATCTGGCGCCCGTGCGGGGCTGGCTCGGCGTCCTGCTGCTCACCTCGGTGGCGGTCGGGATCTTCGAATCCTCGCTCTACCTGCTGATCGGCTGGTTCGTGGACCTGCTCGCCCGCTCCGACCCGCAGCGCCTGCTCGCCGATCACGGCTGGCAGCTCGCGGGCATCGGCGCGCTCATCCTGTTCGTGCGCCCCCTCGTCCACTTCGCCAACGAGGTGGTGTCGAACCAGGTGATCGTGCCCCAGACCACGGGCCTGATCCGCTGGCGCACCCACACCTACACGCTGGGCCACGCGCTCTCCTATTTCCAGGGCGACTTCGCCGGGCGGCTTGCCAACCGCATCGTCCAGGCGGGACCGGCCGTGCGCGAGATCGCGGTGACGATCCTCGACACGCTGCTCTATGTCGCGATCTTCGCCGCGACCGCGCTCGGCCTCTTCGCCTCGATCAGCCCCTGGCTCGCGCTGCCCATGGCGACCTGGGTGGTGCTCTACCTCGCGCTGATGCGCTACTTCGTGCCTCGCGCCCAGAAGCGCTCGCTCGCGGCCTCGGAGGCGCGCTCGACCCTGGTGGGGCGCATCGTCGACAGCTACACGAACATCCTCACGGTGAAGCTCTTCGCCCGCGCGGCGGAGGAGCGCTCCTCCGTGCGCGACGCGCTGGAGCGCCACACGGCCGCCTTCCTCGATTCGCACCGGCTCATCACGGGCGTCATGGGCCTGCAGACGCTCATGAACAGCGCGCTGCTGTTCTCGACGGGCGCGCTCTCGCTCTGGCTGTGGTCGCACGGGGCCATGTCGAGCGGCGAGGCGGCGGCGGGGCTGGCGCTGGTGATGCGGATCCTGGCCATGTCGGGCTGGGTCATGCAGACCGTGCGCGGCCTGTTCGAGAACGTGGGCGTCGTCCAGGAGAGCATGGAGACCATCGCCCGCCCGCACGCCATCACGGACCACGCGCGC
>DASPJU010000888.1:0-4982 GCA_035628475.1 Salinarimonas sp.
GCATCGTCGACGTGGGCCCGAACCTCGACGGCGAGGCAGCCCAGGTGATCCAGGCCGGCGGCCACCTCGTCTCGCCGCCCTTCGTCGACATCCATTTCCACATGGACGCGAAGCCCGCGCTCGGCCGCGATCTTGCACAGGGCCCGCACGGAGGCCGCGCCGTCCGCCATGGTGCGCTCGAAATGCGGGATGCCGCCGACCACCTCGACGCCCCTGTCCAGGGCGCGGGTCAGGTTCCCGACGGCCGTCGGCGAGCGGTAGTAGCCGTCCTGCGGGAAGGCGACGAGCTGGAGGTCGAGATAGGGGGCGACGCGGCGCTTGACCTCGAGGAGGGCGTCCACCGCGAGGAGCCGGTCGTCGCACACGTCCACGTGGGAGCGGATCGCCAGCAGCCCCTGCGAGACCGCGAGGTCGCAATAGCGCAGCGCCCGCTCCACCACGGCCTCGTGGGTCAGATGGGGCTTGAGCTCGCCCCAGAGGGCGATCCCCTCCAGCAGGGTGCCGGATTCGTTGAGGCGCGGCTGGCCGAGCGAGAGCGTCGCGTCCATGTGGAAATGGATGTCGACGAAGGGCGGCGAGACGAGGTGGCCGCCGGCCTGGATCGCCTGGGCTGCCTCGCCGTCGAGGTTCGGGCCCACGTCGACGATGCGCCCGTCGCGCACCGCGATGTCCTGGCCGGTGCGGCCGTCGGGGAGGGTGGCGTCGCGGATCAGGAGGTCATGGGGCATGGTCGCCTCCGGTTCATCGATCTCCACCCTTCGTCGTTTCTCGGCAGGCTTGCGGGCGTCCCGGGATGGCAGGTGAACGCATCACCGTTGCCCTTTCAGATAGGGCATCATCAGCGCCTTCGGATAGTCGGCCCGCCGCGCCACCGTGCACAGCGCCGCGATGGAGAGAAGGTAGGGCAGCATCAGGAAGACCTGGCTCGGCACCGCGCCGCCCACCGCATGCTGGAGGCGCAGCTGGAAGGCGTCGAAGGCGCCGAACAGGAGTGCGCCGATCAGCGCCTTGCCGGGGCGCCAGGAGGCGAAGACCGTGAGCGCGATGCAGATCCAGCCGCGCCCGCCCGTCATCTCGAAGAAGAAGGCGTTGAAGGCCGACATGGTGAGGAACGCGCCACCCAGGGCCATGATCGCCGAGCCCGCCACGACGGCGCCGATGCGCAGCGCGTGGACGTCGAGCCCCGCCGATTCCACCGCCGCCGGGTTCTCGCCGACCGCCCGCAGGCCGAGCCCAAGGGGCGTGCGGTACAGGACGAAGGCCGCGAGCGCGAACAGGGCGAGGGCCAGGAACGTGAGGGGCGTCTGCTGGAACAGGGCCGGGCCGATGAAGGGCAGGTCCGACAGGCCGGGGATGGCGAGCGGCGCGAAGGGCTGGATGCGCGGCGGCGAGGACACGTTGGGCAGGGCGACGCGGTAGATGAAATAGGCGAGGCTCGTGGCGAGCAGCGTCACGCCGATGCCGGTGACGTGCTGGGAAAGCCCCAACGGCACCGTGAGCAGCGCCAGGATGAGCCCCAGGGCCGCGCCCACGAGCGCCGCCACGAGGACGCCCGTCCAGAGATCCGCGCCCAGGTGGACCGCGAGCCAGCCCGCCATGGCGCCCGCCGTGAAGATGCCCTCGATGCCGAGGTTGAGCACCCCCGCGCGCTCGCAGATGAGGGCGCCCAGCACCCCGAACATGAGCGGCGTCGCGATGCGGATCGCCGCCGCCCAGAAGCTCGCGGAGAGCAGGATATCGAGGACCGCGTCCATCAGGCAAACCTCACCCGGAACCGCACGAAGAGGCCGCCCACCAGCACGCAGAGCAGGCTCAAGGCGACGATGAGGTCGGCGATGTAGTTCGAGACCCCCATGGTGCGGCTCATCGTGTCGGCGCCCACGAACACGCCCGCCACCAGGATCGCCGCCGGTATGACGGCGAGGGGCTGCAGCCCCGCCACCATGGCGACCACGATCCCCGCATAGCCGAAGCCCCGCGAGAGGTCCGCCGTGAGATAGCCCTTGAGGCCCGCGACCTCGGACGCGCCGGCGAGGCCCGCCAGCGCGCCCGACAGCGCGCCGACGAGCAGCATGGTGCGCAGGATGGGGATGCCGGCATAGGCCGCCGCATTGGCGTTCTCGCCCACGGCCCGAACCTGGAGGCCGAACACCGTGCGGGCCACCACGACATGGGCGACCAGGCAGGCCGCGACGCCGATGAGGAGCCCCGCATGGAGCCGCATGCGCTCGACGAGGGGCGGCAGGATGGCGGCGTCCAGCACGGGCTCGGATTGCGGCCAGCCGCCGCCCATCGGGTCCTTGAAGGGACCCTCCAGCATCATCTGGATGAAGAGCAGGACGACGAAGTTGAGGAGGAGCGTCGTGACGACCTCGTCGACCCCGAGCCGCGCCTTCAGGAGCGTGGGCACGAGCATCAATGCGGCTCCCGCCAGCGCCGCGGCGCCCAGCACCGCGGGCACCAGGATCCCCGCGGGAGCATCGATCGCGCCGGAGCCTGCCGCCACCGCCGCGAGCGCTCCGGCATAGAGCTGTCCCTCGGCGCCGATGTTGAAGAGCCGCGCCCGGAACGCGACCGCCGCGGCGAGCCCCGTGAAGATCAGCGGCGTCGCCCGGGTCAGTGTCTCGGTAAGCGCGAAGAGCGTGCCGCCGGCACCCTGGAGGATGAGGAGGAAGGCTCGCCCGACCGGCGCCCCGGCGACGGCGAGCGGGATCGCGGCCAGCAGAAAGGCGGCGCCGAGCGCGGCGAGGCGCGCGCCGACGACGAGGCCGAGGGAGGCCCGCGTCCGGGGCTCGAAACGGATCACGCGGCGCGCTCCTCGCCCGAGCCCGCCATGAGCAGGCCGAGCCGCTCGAGCGTCAGCCCCTCGACGGGCTCGGGCGCCGTGAGCCGACCGCGCACCATGACGCCGATGCGGTCGCAGACGCTCAGGAGCTCGTCGAGGTCCTCCGAGATCAGGAGCACGCCCGTGCCGCGCTCGCGGGCCTCCAGCAGGCGGCGATGGACCGCGCCGGCCGCGCCGACGTCGAGGCCTCGAGTCGGCTGGTTGGCCAGCACCAGGCGGGGGTCGCGGTCGAGGACGCGGGCGAGGATCACCTTCTGAATGTTGCCGCCCGACAGCAGGCGGATCGGCGCCTCGGGGCCGGGACAGCGGATGTCGTAGGCCTGGATCGCGGCGCGGGCGCGCTCCTCGATGACCCGCCGGCGCAGGAAGCCGAGGCGGTGCACCTCCGGGCTGTCGAGGGTCTCCAGGACGAGGTTCTCGGCCACGTCGAGGGATCCCACCACCCCCTCGTGGTGCCGGTCCTCGGGAATGCGACCGACGCCTGCCCTCATCACGGCGCGGGGGGTGGCGCCGAGCGGCCTGCCGTCGATCGTGGCCGTGCCGCGGGGGCGCGGGCCCGTGCCGGCCACGAGGGCGGCGAGCGCTCCCTGCCCGTTGCCGGACACCCCCGCGACACCAACGATCTCGCCCTCTCGAACGCTGAACGAAACGGCATCGAGCCCAGGGCGCGCGCCCGGGCCCGGAACGCTCACGCCCTCCAGAACGAGGAGCGGGGCGCCTGGCGCCCGCGGCATGCGCCGGCTCGGCGCCACCTCGCGCCCCACCATGAGGGCCGCGAGCTCGGCGCGGCTGGCGCCGGCGACGGACTGGTCCGCCACCTTGCGCCCGCCCCGCAGCACCGCGACGCGATCCGCGATGGCGGTCACCTCGCCGAGCTTGTGCGAGATGAAGACGATCGACAGCCCGGCGGAGACGAGCCGCCGCAGCACCGCGAACAGCCCCTCGGCCTCGCCCGGGGTGAGAACGGCCGTGGGCTCGTCCAGAACCAGGATGCGGGCGCCGCGATAGAGGACCTTGAGGATCTCGACGCGCTGGCGCTCTCCGACGGTGAGCGCGCCGACCCGCCGGCCGGGGTCGACGGACAGCCCGCTCTCCTCCATGAGGCGGGCGAGCTTCGCCCGTGCCTCCGACAGGCGCAGGGAGGGCGACCAGGCGGTGCGGGTGCCGAGCACCACGTTCTCCAGCACCGTGAGGCTCTCGGCCAGGGCGAAATGCTGGTGCACCATGCCGACGCCGGCTGCCAGGGCGGCGCCGGGGCTCCCCGGGGGCAGAGGGCGCAGGCCGCCGTCCCCGTCCGCGACCTCGATCGTCCCCTCGTCGGCGACATAATGGCCGAAGAGGATGTTCATCAGCGTGGTCTTGCCGGCGCCGTTCTCGCCGAGCAGCGCCAGGATCTCGCCCCGGCGCAGGTCGAGGGAGATCGCGTCGTTGGCGACGAGCGCGCCGAAGCGCTTCGTGACGGCGTCGATGCGGAGGACGAGAGGGGAGGGGGACACGGGGACTCGTTTCGCGCTGACTGGACCCTCTCCCCGCCGGGCGGGGAGAGGGCTTCGCCGGCGGACCGGCCGGCGAAGCAAGCGACCGAAGGGAGCGAGGGTGAGGGGGTGTCTCAGGATAGAGCGAGCCCGGACACGCCCCCTCACCTTCGGGCTGCCGCCCTCGCTCCAGGCCCCGGCGAGGGGGCCTGGAGCCCTCTCCCCGCAAGCGGGGAGAGGGAAAGGACTCAAGTCGACTTCGGCTCCGCGTCGTTGACGTTGACGCGGAACAGCCCGTCGAGGATCTCCTTCTCCTTCTCCTTGACCGTCGCGGCCACGTCCGCGGGGACGAGCTTGTCGTCCATGGCGAGCGTCGCGCCGCCATATTGCATCTGGCTGAACTGGCCGTAGTCGGTGGCCTCGAAGCGGCCCTCCATCACTGCCTTGATGGCGCGGTCGATGGTGGGTTCCATGTGCCAGAGCGCGGAGGCGAGCACGATGCCCGGATATTGCGTCGAGGTATCGATCACGTTGCCGATCACCTTGACGTTGCGCTCCTTGGCGGCGTCCGAGACGCCGAAGCGCTCCGCGTACATGATGTCGGCGCCGCGGTCGATCATCGCGAAGGCGGCCTCCTTGGCCTTCGGGGGGTCGTACCAGGA
>DASPJU010000889.1:0-3555 GCA_035628475.1 Salinarimonas sp.
CCGCGAGGAGAAGCCCATGCCCGAGAGCCCCCCGACCGCCCCCGCCTATGACGGCGTCCCCGTGGCCAAGGAGCTCCTGCGCGCCATCCGCGCGGGGGCGCTCGCCACGCTCGACGCCGCCACGGGCCACCCCTTCGCGTCGCTGGTGACCGTGGCGACCGACCTCGACGGTGCGCCGCTCCTCCTGATGTCGACCCTCTCGGCCCATGTGCGGAACCTGGAGCGCGACCCGCGCTGCTCGATCCTGCTGGCGCAGGGCGGCAAGGGCGATCCGCTGGCGCATCCCCGCCTCACCGTGATCGGCGAGGCCGCGCGCTCCGCCGAGCCCCGCGTGCGCGCCCGCTTCCTGGCCCGGCACCCCAAGGCGAAGCTCTACGCCGATTTCGGCGACTTCTCGTTCTGGCGCGTGGAGCCCCGGGGCGGCCATCTCAACGGGGGCTTCGCCCGGGCCATGGGCCTCGACGCCGCCGACCTGACGACCGCCGTCGCCGATCCGGCGGGCTTCGCGGAGCTCGAGGCGGGCGCGGTCGCCCACATGAACGAGGACCACCGGGACGCGCTGCGTCTCTACGCCACGCGGCTCGCCGGCGCGCCGGAGGCGGACTGGCGCGCCACGGGCCTGGACCCGGAGGGGCTCGACCTCGCGGCGGGGGACCTCACGGCGCGGGTGCCGTTCCCCGCTCCCGTCGAGGCGCCGGGCGCGCTGCGGCGGCTGCTCAAGGACTTGGCGGACGCCGCGCGGGCGCGGCCGGAATGAACCAAGCTCAACCGTAGGCGTTTGTTTCCGGCGCGAAAGAGGTTGACGGGGCGGCGGCGTCCCCGCATGAACTCCCGCGCTGAGCGGCCAAGCCGATGGGGTCTCCCGACCAAGCCGCAACGACAACCAGGCGTCCGTCCCGGGGGCTTCCGGGAGGGGCCCAAGGAGGATGAGCCCCGTGGAGAATATCGGCGTGTTCAACGGCGCCCAGGGCGCCGAGACGTTCGGTTTCCGCAATCTCAAGCGCGTGTTCTGGAACCTCGAGGCGCCGGCGCTCTACGAGCAGTCGCTGGGGCGCGGCGAGACGCGGCTCGCCCGCGGCGGCGCGCTGCTGGCCGAGACCGGGACCCATACGGGCCGGTCCCCCAAGGACAAGTTCACGGTCCGCGACGAGACCACCGAGAACGAGATCTGGTGGGACAACAACGGGTCCATGACCCGGGCGCAGTTCGACATGCTGCTCGAGGACTTCCGCCGCCACGCGGAGGGCCGTGAGCTCTTCGCCCAGGACCTCCAGGGCGGCGCCGATCCGGGGTACCGGGTCAAGGCGCGCGTCTTCACCGAGTTCGCCTGGCACTCGCTGTTCATCCGCAACCTCCTGATCCGCCCTGACCCCGCCGACCTGCCGTCCTACGTGCCGGATCTGACCATCGTCGACCTGCCCTCGTTCAAGGCCGATCCCTCCCGCCACGGCTGCCGGTCCGAGACCGTGATCGCCATCGACTTCGCCCGCCGCATCGTGCTCATCGGCGGCACGTCCTATGCGGGCGAGATGAAGAAGTCGGTCTTCACCTACCTCAACTACATCCTGCCCAAGAAGGGCGTGATGCCGATGCACTGCTCGGCCAATGTGGGCCGCGACGGCGACACCTCGATCTTCTTCGGCCTCTCGGGCACGGGCAAGACCACACTCTCCAACGACCCCAACCGCATGCTGCTCGGCGACGACGAGCACGGCTGGAGCCCCAACGGCGTCTTCAACTTCGAGGGCGGCTGCTACGCCAAGACGATCCGCCTCTCGGAGGAGGCCGAGCCCGAGATCTACGCCACGACGAAGCGCTTCGGCACGGTGCTGGAGAACGTGATCGTCGATCCCGTGACCCGCATCCCGAACTTCGACGACGCCTCGCGCACCGAGAACACCCGCTGCGCCTATCCCCTCGACTTCATCCCCAACGCCAGCGAGACGGGGCGGGCGGGGCACCCGAAGAACATCGTGATGCTGACGGCCGACGCCTTTGGCGTGCTGCCCCCCATCGCCAAGCTCACGGGGGCGGAAGCGATGTACCACTTCCTCTCGGGCTACACCGCCAAGGTGGCGGGCACCGAGAAGGGCGTGAAGGACCCCGAGGCGACCTTCTCGACGTGCTTCGGCGCGCCCTTCATGCCCCGCCACCCGTCGGTCTACGGCAACCTGCTGCGCGACCTCATCTCCCGCCACCACGTGGATTGCTGGCTCGTCAACACGGGCTGGACCGGCGGCAAGTATGGCGTTGGCCGGCGCATGCCGATCCGCGTCACCCGGCGCCTGCTCACCGCGGCGCTCGACGGCTCGCTCTCCAAGGCCGATTTCCGCCGCGACCCCTATTTCGGCTTCGCGGTGCCGACCTCGGTGCCGGGCGTCGAGCCGCACATCCTCTATCCCGTGAAGACTTGGGCCGATAAGGCCGCCTTCGGCGAGACCGCCAAGCGCCTGGTCGACATGTTCGGCCAGAACTTCAAGCGCTTCGAGGAGCACGTGGACGCCGACGTGCGCGCCGCGGCGCCCACCATGTCGATCGCGGCGTAAGCCAAGGCGGCGACCCCGGCGGGCGGCGGGCCGGGGGCCTCGCCGCCCGCTTCGTTTCAGGCGCCCGCTACGCCCCCGCGGGCGGCGGCGCCGCGAGGCCACGGGCCACCCGCTCCAGGCGCTCCGCGGCCTTGAGGGCGGCGTCCGCCAGGCGGCGCTCGTGGATCTGGCCGCGCTCGTCGGCGCTCGCCACGAGCTGCTTGAGCTCGGCGAGCTCCGCCTCGACCCGCGCCAAGCGGGCGCGGGTCTCGGTCAGCTCGTCGGCCAGGGTGATCGCCGCCATGACCTGGAGGCGCATGTCGCCGATCTCGCCGAAGGCGGCGCGCATCTCGCCGATCTTGCGGTCGAGCAGGCCCGCGAGGCCCGTGAGATGCGCTTCCTCGCCCTCGCTGCAGGCCATGCGGTAGGCCTTGCCCGCGATCGTCACGCTCACCTGCGGCACCCGTTCCTCCGTCAATCGCGCCCGTCGGCGGGCTCGGCCCGGGCCAGCACCTCGCGGATCGTCCCGGCCGCCCGCCCGACGCGGCCCCCGAGGTCGCGGGCCACCGCCTCCATGCGCGCGAGCCGCTCGGCCGAGGCGTCGAGCTCCATGGCCAGCCGCGCCCGGTCGTCCTGCATGATCTGCAGCTCGGTCTCGAGATCGCCCCGGCGGCGCTCCGCATCGAGGCGCCGGGCCACGGCCGCCTCGATCAGCCCCACGGCCGCATCGAGCCGTTGCAGAGCCTCCTCAAGCGTCGCCGCCATGCGATCCCTCTCCGTTGCGGGCCGATTAGGGCCGCCCACGGGGGCGCAGGTCAAGCGGATGGGCCGCGCGGGGCTCGCTTTGCAGGGGATCGCGGCGGCCCTCGGCGCCGCGCCGGCCGGGCGGCTCGATCACCACGTTGAGGGACCCGATCGCCGGGCGCCGGCGATCCTCGATGTCCGCGCACAGGGTGTCGGGCACGACCTGGACCGGGCCGCGCGAGCCGCGCGGGGGGAGGACCTCGGCGAAGCTGTAGGCGTCGCCGCC
>DASPJU010000890.1:0-10133 GCA_035628475.1 Salinarimonas sp.
CGAGGCGGCGCTGCGGCGCGCCGGGGCGGACCTTCGCGAGCGCGAGGCGCTCTTCCGCACCATGGCCGACAGCGCGCCCGTGGGCGTCTGGGTCGCGGATCCGGAGGGCCGCTGCACCTATCTGAACCGATGGTGGCGCGACCTCACCGGCCGGCCAGCCGATGCCGTCCTCGGCCGCGGCTGGCTCGACGCCGTCCATCCCGAGGACCGCCCCCGTCTCGAGGCCTCGCTCGCGGCCCTGGGGCTCGGCGAGGGGCCGCGCCGCTTCGAGTACCGCCTGCGCCGGGCGGACGGCAGCTATGCCTGGGTGCTCGACTCCGCCGCGCCGCGCCTCGGCCCCGGGGGCGAGATGCTGGGCCATGTCGGCTCGGTGATCGACATCAGCGAGCGGCGCCGGGCCGAGGAGGCCCTGCGCGCCAGCGAGGAGCGCCTGCGCCTCGCCCAGCGGGCGGGGCGGATCTCGAGCTGGGAGGTGGACCTCGCCACGGGCGAGGCGATCTGGCTCGGCTCCTGGCGCGACGTGATCGGCGACTGGGGCGAGGAGAAGCCGAGCCAGGCCCTGTTCCTGCGCATCGTCCATCCCGACGACCTGCCCGGGGTCCAGGCCGCCCTGGCCGAGGCCATCGCGGGAGGAGCGCCCTACGACCTGCAGTTCCGCGTGACCTGGCCCGACGGGAGCGTCCGCTCCATCGTGGAGCGGGGCGAGGTGGTGCGCGACGCGGACGGCCGCCCGGTCTCCTTGCGCGGCATCGCCTTCGACGTCACGGCCCGGGTCGAGGCCGAGGAGGCCCTGGCGCGGCTCGCGGGCGAGCTGGAGCGCCGGGTCGAGGAGCGCACCGAGGCCCTGCGCCGCGAGAGCGCGGAGCGCCGGCGCGCCGAACTCCAGCTGCACCAGGCCCAGAAGATGGAGGCGATCGGCCGCCTCACGGGGGGCCTCGCCCACGACCTCAACAACAAGCTCCAGGTGATCTCGGCCCAGCTCGACACGGCGCTGCGCCGCCTGCGGGGGGAGCCCGCCATCGGCAAGGGCCTGCTCTCGGCCTCGGTCGCGGCCGACCGCTGCGCCGAGCTCATCACGAAGCTGCTCGCCTTCGCCCGCAACGACGACCTCAAGCCCGAGGTCGTGGACCTGGAGGAGGCCCTCGTCTCCACGGCGGCCCTCCTCGACCGCTCGCTGCTCGGCGACTCGATCGAGCTGCGCCTCGACGTCGCCCCCGACCTGTGGCCCGTCGAGATCGACGCGAGCCATCTCGAGGCCGCCATGGTCAATCTCGCGGTCAATGCCCGCGACGCCATGCCCGAGGGCGGCGCGCTCATGATCGCGGCCCGCAACCTCCCCGCGGGCGAGGCGCGCCTCGTCGATTCCCGCCTGAGCGAGGACTGCGTCGAGATCCGCGTCGTCGACACGGGGGTCGGCATCGCGCCGGAGCATCTCGACAAGGTCATGGAGCCCTTCTTCACCACCAAGCCCCCGGGCAAGGGCACGGGATTGGGCCTGTCCCAGGTCTACGGCCTCGTGGCGGGCGCCGGCGGCGTGCTCCTCGTCGACAGCGCGCCGGGCGAGGGCACCAGCGTGGCGCTCTACCTGCCCCGGGCGCGGGTCGAGGCGCGCATCGGCCCCGGCCCCGACGAGCCCATCGAGGACGAGGCGCCCGCCGACCGCCGCGGCGCCGTGCTCCTCGTCGACGACGACGTGGACGTGGCCGACGCCGTCAAGGCCGTGCTCTCGGCGCGCGGCTACCGGGTCGAGATCGCCACCGGCGCCGAGGAGGCGCTGGCGGCGATCGAGAGCCGGCCCATCGACCTCGTCCTGTCCGACGTCACCATGCCGGGGGGCCCGTCGGGCGTCGAGCTCGCCCAGGCCCTGCGCCGGCGCCGGCCGGGCCTGCCCGTCGTGCTGATCACGGGCAACCCGCGGGCGCTGGGCGCCCATGACGGCGAGTTCCCCCTCGTGGTCAAGCCCGTCACGGGCCGCAAGCTCGAGGAGGCGATCGAGCGGGAGCTGGGCACCAGCCTGGGCGGCGGCGCCGCCGTGGTGCGCCTGCAGCCGCGGGAGCGGAAGGAAGGGTAGGGGGTCGCCCTCCCCCTTGTGGGGAGGGGCCAGGGGTGGGGGTCGGGACGCCATCCGCCATCTCCGAATGACGGCCCGGGACCACGCCGCGTGGGGTGACCTCCTCTCCCCGCCGTGCGGGGAGAGGGCCGAAGCCCCCTTCACGGGGGGCTGAGGCGAGCGCGGCAGCGCGAGGGTGAGGGGGCGTCTCGGGACGGAGCGAAACCGGACAGACCCCCTCACCCCCGCCCCCTTCGGTCGCTCGCTCCGGCTGCCCCTCCGCAGCCGGAGCCTTCTCCCCGCCCGACGCTTCGCGTCGATCCTCGCCTGTTTGGGGAGGGTGGGGCGCGTGACCGTCTCGCTCGGTCCATCGGCGCCGGCGGGTGGCCTCCCGACGGGACCCTCTCCTCACCCCCGCCCGTGCGGCGCGTCCAGGTCCATCGCGGGACCCGTCGGCACGATGCCGGTGGGGTTGATGGTGCGGTGGCTCTCGTAATAGTGGCCCTTGATGTGGGCCATGTTCACGGTCCCGGCGATCCCGTCGGTCTGGTAGAGGTCGCGCAGGTAGCCCGACAGGTTGGGATAGTCCGCGATCCGGCGCAGGTTGCACTTGAAGTGCCCGACATAGACCGGGTCGAAGCGCACCAGGGTCGTGAAGAGCCGCCAATCGGCTTCCGTGAGCGCGTCGCCGCACAGGTAGCGCCCGCGCCCCAGGCGCTCCTCCAGGGCGTCGAGGGTCGCGAAGAGCGGCCCCGCCGCCTCCTCGTAGGCGGCCTGGGTGGTGGCGAAGCCCGCCTTGTAGACCCCGTTGTTCACCGTGTCGTAGATGCGCGCGTTGAGCGCGTCGATCTCCGGCCTCAGGGGCGGCGGGTAGTAGTCCCCCGGCGCCGCGCCCGCATCGTCGAAGGCGGCGTTGAGCATGCGGACGATCTCGGAGGATTCGTTGCTCACGATGGTGCCGCGCTCCAGGTCCCACAGCGCCGGCACGGTGACGCGGCCCGTATAGTCGGGCCTGGCGGCCGTGTAGACCTCGTGCAGGACGCGGGCGCCGCGCACGGGATCGGGGATCACGCCGGGGCCGGGGGCGAAGGTCCAGCCCTCCTCGCCCATGAACCAATGCACCACCGACAGGCCGATCATCCCCTCCAGGCCCTTGAGCCGGCGCAGGATCAGGGTGCGGTGCGCCCAGGGGCAGGCGAGCGAGACGTAGAGGTGGTAGCGCCCCGCCTCGGCCTTGAACCCGCCCTCGCCCGAGGGCCCCGGCGCCCCGTCCGGGGTGACCCAGTGGCGGAACGCCGAGTCCTGGCGCCGGAAGCGCCCGCCCGTGCTCGTCGTGTCGTACCATTGGTCGCGCCAGACGCCGTCCACCAGCAGGCCCATGATCCATCCTCCACGCGCGTGGCGAGACGCGCCGGGGCAGCATAGCGGCCCTGCCAGCCGCCGCAGGCCAGGACGACCTTGCGAGGATGCAAGATCCGCGATCGGGATGCCGGGAGCCCGCCGGCTCGCCGGGGGAGGACGCTGGCCGCCCTGGACATTGATGCTCCCAATGCCAGACTGGGGCCACGATCGGTATCGCGACACCATGCCCACGCCCCTGCCCCCCTTCGACCTCGACCTGCTGCGCACCTTCGTGGCCATCGTCGACAATGGCGGCTTCACCCGCGCGGCCGAGCGGGTGGGGCGGACCCAGTCCACGGTCTCGCTCCAGATCAAGAAGCTCGAGGACGGCCTCGGGCGTCGCGTCTTCGAGCGCGAGCCCGGCCGCGACCTCCACCTCACCCCCGACGGGGAGATCCTGCTGGGCTATGCCCGCCAGATCCTGCGGTTGGGCGACGAAGCGCGCTCGCGGATCCTGGAGCCCGAGGCGGATGGCGTCGTGCGGCTGGGCACGCCGGAGGATTTCGCCACCGCGCACCTGCCCGACATCCTGGCCCGCTTCGCCCGGGCCCATCCCCGGGTCGCCCTCGACGTGACCTGCGACTTCACGGTCCACCTCCTCGACGGGTTCTCCAGGGGCATCTACGACCTCGTCCTGTTCAAGCGCGAGCCCCAGGGACCCGGCGGCGGGGTGGGGGTGTGGCGGGAGGTGCTGGTCTGGGCGGCCTCGCCCCGCCTCGTCCTCGATCCCGGCGCGGCCCTGCCCCTGGTGCTGGCCCCCGTCCCGGACGTCTACCGCAAGCGGGCGCTGGCGAGCCTCGACGCGGCGCGCCGCCCCTGGCGCATCGTCTATACGAGCCCCAGCCTCGCGGGGCTCCAGGCCGCCGTGAAGGCGGGCCTCGGGGTCACGGTGCTGCCCAAGGAGATGGTGCCGCCGGGCTTCGTCCTGCTGGGCCCCGACCAGGGCCTGCCGCCCCTGCCCGACACCGAGATCGTGCTCTACCGCGCGCCCGGCGCGTTGTCGCGCGCCGCGACCCTGCTGGCCGAGCACATCACCCATTCCCTGGAGAGCGCCGCGCCCCCGGCCGGCGCGGTGGCCCCGGGGGCGTGAGCCTCGCGCGCCTCGTCACGGGGCGTGGCCGGGGCGGGCCGTCACGAGCGGCGTGAAGGATCGACGGGCGGGACGCGGCGCGACGGGGTGACGCCCCGCTTGCGGCCAAGCTCCATTGACTCCCCGGGGCCGCGAGAACAAACTAGGAACAAACCACGGGACCCACATGTTAGGCAGGGCATGGGACATGCCGGGCGCGAGCGTCTGCTGGCCGATCTGCGCCGGCGCATCGACGGGCTGGAGGGCCGGCGGACCGGGCCCGAGGGGGTGCTGCCCTTCGGGATCCCCGATCTCGACGCCCACCTGCCCGGCGGCGGGCTCGCGCTCGGCGCCCTGCACGAGATCCTGGAGGAGGGCGAGCATGCAGCCTTGGCCGCGCTCTTCGTCGCAGGCATCCTGGCCCGCCGGCCGGGTCCCGTGCTGTGGTGCCTGGCGCGCCGCGACCTCTTCGCCCCGGCGCTCGCGGGCGTGGGGCTCCATCCCGACCGCGTGCTGTACGCCGAGACCGGGCGGGCGGCGGGGGTGCTCGCCGCCATGGAGGAGGGCCTGCGCCATGCGGGGCTCGCGGGCGTGGTCGGCGAGACGGAGCGCCTGCCCCTCACCCCCTCCCGGCGCCTGCTGCTCGCCGCGGAAGGCTCGGGCGTGCCCGCCTTCGCGGTCCGGCGCGGGCGGGGGCCCCTCGAGCCCAACGCCGCCGTCACCCGCTGGCGCGTGGCGCCGGCGCCCTCCGCGCCCGTGCCGGCGGGCCTCGGGCCCGCGCGCTGGCGCCTGGAGCTCGTGCGGGCGCGGGGGGCCGAGCCCCGCGCCTGGCTCGTGAGGGCGCCCGATGCCGCGGGTCGTCTCGCTCCATCTCCCGACCTGGCCGACGGACCGCGTCCGCAGGAGCGCGGGGACCGCCCGCGCCGCGCCGCCGCCCGATGAGCCTCTCGTCACGGCCGCCCGGGAGGGCGGACGGCGGATCGTCGCCGCCGTCGACCGCGCCGCGGCGGCTCTGGGGCTTCGCCCCGGCCTGACGCTGGCCCATGCCCAGGCCCTGGTGCCGAACCTGCACGTGGCGGAGGCCGCGCCGGGGGTGGAGGCCGCGGAGCTCGTCCGCCTCGCGGCCTGGTGCCTGCGCTACGCCCCCATCGTCGTCCCCGACCCGCCGGACGGCATCCTCGTCGACGTCACGGGCGCGGCCCATCTGCTCGGCGGCGAGGAGGCGCTCCTCGACGACCTGGAGGAGCGCTTCGGCCGCGCCGGCCTCGCGGCCCGCGCCGCGATCGCCGACACCCCCGGCGCCGCCTGGGCGCTCGCCCGCTTCGGCGAGGTCCGCCGCGCCGAGCCCTGGGACCTGCCCGGCGTGCTGGCGCCCCTGCCCGTGGCGGCCCTGCGCCTGGGGGGCGAGGTCGTCGACGCCCTGCGCCGGCTCGGCCTGGAGCGCATCGGCGACGTGCTGGCCCTGCCCTCCGCGCCCCTGTCGCGGCGCCTGGGGCTCGACCTGCGCCGGCGCCTCGACCAGGCGCTGGGCCTCGCCGCGGAGCCCCTCGTCCCCCTCGTGCCCGAGGAGATGCCCCGCCGCCGGCTCGCCTTCGCGGAACCCGTGGGCGCGCCCGAGACGCTGGCCCGGATCGCGGCGCGGCTCTGCGCCGATCTGTGCCGGGACCTGGAGGCCCGCGAGCTCGGGGCGCGCCGCCTCGACCTCGTCTTCGCCCGGGTCGACGGCGGCCGCCAGGCCGTGCGGGTCGCGACCGCCCGGGCGACCCGCGACCTCGCCCATCTCGCCCGCCTCCTGACCGACCGGCTCGACACGGTCGACCCGGGCTTCGGCATCGAGGAGGCGGTGCTGGCCGCGACCCGGGTCGAGCCGCTGCCCCCGGACCAGCTCGGCGCGCGCGGCATCGACCCGGCGCAAGCCGCGGTCGACCTGGGGCCCCTGGTCGACGTGCTGGCCGCCCGGCTCGGCCCGGCCCGGGTCTATCGCCAGGCGCCGGTGGAGAGCGACATCCCCGAGCGCTCCGTCACCCGCGTGCCCCCCTTGAGCGCCCCCACGGGCGCCGCCTGGCCCGGCGGGGTGGGGCGCCCCGTGCGCCTCGTCGAGCCCCCCGAGCCCGTCCGGGTCACGGCGCTGCTCCCCGACAACCCGCCCGCCGCCTTCACCTGGCGCTCCGTGCGCCGGAAGGTGGTGCGCGCCGACGGCCCGGAGCGGGTGCTCGGCGAATGGTGGCGCGCCCCCGACGAGGCCGCCTCCTTCCGCGACTATTACCGCGTCGAGGACGATCACGGCCGCCGCTACTGGCTCTTCCGCGACGCCCCCGCCGACCGCGGCGGCCGCTGGTTCCTGCACGGGGTGTTCGGATGAGGACTGAGGCCGCTCGGAGCGCGTCCCCTCTCCCCGCCGCGCGGGGAGAGGGCTCCGGGCCCCCTCGCCGGGGCCTGGAGCGAGCGCGGCAGCGCGAGGGTGGGGGGCGTCCCAAGACGGAACCCTACGCGGAGAGACCCCCTCACCCCCGCCCTTCGGGCTCGCGCCGGCTGCCGGTCCGCAGCCGGCGTCCTCTCCCCGCCCGTGGGGAGAGGTGACCGGGAGCGCCCCATGACCTACGCCGAGCTCCAGGTCACCACCCATTTTTCCTTCCTGCGCGGCGCGTCCTCGCCCGACGAGTTGTTCGCGGCCGCGGCCGAGCTCGGCATCCCGGCGCTCGGCGTCGTCGACCGGGGCTCGCTCGCCGGCATCGTGCGGGCCCACGAGGCGGCGCGGACGACGGGGGTGCGCCTCGTGGTGGGGGCGCGGCTCGATCTCGACGACGGGGCGCCGCTCCTCGTCTATCCCACCGACCGGGCGGCCTATGCGCGCCTGTCGCGCCTGCTCACGCTCGGCAAGGCCCGCGCCGGCAAGGGCGGCTGCGCCCTGAGCTTCGCGGACGTGGCGGCCTGGGGCGAGGGGCTCGTGGCCGTGCTGGTGCCGGGCCGGATCTCGGGCGCCCTGACGGGAGAGCTTCGCCGGCTAAAGGAATCCTTCGCCGACCGCGCCTATTGCGCGCTGACCCGCCGCTTCCGCCAGACGGACCTCGCCCGCCTCCATGTGCTGGACACCCTCGCCAAGGCCGCCCGCGTGCCCACCGTGGCGACGAACGACGTGCTCTATCATGGGCCGGAGCGCCGCCGGCTCCAGGACGTGGTGACCTGCATCCGCGAGGGCTGCACCATCGAGGATTCGGGGTTCCGCCGCGAGCGCTTCGCCGACCGCTTCCTCAAGGCGCCGCCCGAGATGGCGCGCCTCTTCGCGGGCCACCCGGACGCGGTCGCCCGCACCCTGGAGATCGCCGAGCGCTGCCGCTTCTCGCTGGACGAATTGCGCTACCAGTACCCGCACGAGGTCGCGGCTCCGGGCGAGAGCGCGCAAGCGACCTTGGAGCGGCTCGCCTGGGAGGGCGCGGACGAGCGCTTCCCCGCGGGCGTGCCCGAGCCGGTCGCGGCCCAGATCCGGCACGAGCTCGGCCTGATCGGGCGCCTCGCTTACGCCCCCTATTTCCTCACCGTCCACGCCATCGTGCGCTTCGCCCGCGAGCGGGAGATCCTGTGCCAGGGGCGCGGCTCGGCGGCCAATTCCGTGGTCTGCTTCTGTCTCGGCATCACCTCCATCAACCCCGTCGAGCAGGGCCTCCTCTTCGAGCGCTTCGTGTCGGAGGCCCGCGACGAGCCCCCCGACATCGACGTCGATTTCGAGCACGAGCGGCGCGAGGAGGTGATCCAGTGGGTCTACGACACGTATGGCCGCCACCGCGCCGCGCTCTGCGCCACCGTGATCCGCTACCGCTCGCGCGGCGCGGTGCGCGAGGTCGGCAAGGTGATGGGCCTGCCCGAGGACGTGACGGCCGCGCTGTCGGGCCTCGTCTGGGGCTGGTCGACGGACGGGGTGGGCGAGCGCGAGGCGAGGGCGCTGAACCTCAACCCCGACGATCCGCGCCTGCGCCTGACGCTGGAGATCGCCCGCGAGCTCATCGGCACGCCGCGCCATCTCTCCCAGCATCCCGGCGGCTTCGTGCTCACGGAAGCACGGCTGGACGAGCTCGTGCCCATCGAGCCCGCCTCCATGGCGGACCGCCAGGTCATCGAATGGGACAAGGACGACATCGACGCCCTCAAATTCATGAAGGTCGACGTCCTGGGCTTAGGCATGCTCGGCTGCATGCGCCGCGCCTTCGATCTCCTGGAGGCGCATCGGGGCATCCGCCACGATCTCGCAACGGTCCCGGGCGACGATCCCGCCACCTACGCCATGATCCGGCGCGCCGACACGCTGGGCGTCTTCCAGATCGAGTCGCGGGCCCAGATGGCCATGCTGCCGCGCATGAAGCCCGAGAACCTCTACGATCTCACCATCCAGGTCGCGATCGTGCGCCCGGGGCCGATCCAGGGCGACATGGTCCACCCCTATCTGCGCCGGCGGGAAGGGCGGGAGAAGCCGGAATACCTCAAGCCGGAGCTGGAGGAGGTGCTGAAGCGGACCTTGGGCGTGCCGCTCTTCCAGGAGCAGGCCATGCGGATCGCCATCGTGGCGGCGGGCTTCACGCCCACGGAGGCCGATCAGCTGCGCCGCTCCATGGCGACCTTCAAGTTCACGGGGGGCGTGGACAGGTTCCGCGACAAGCTCGTCGCCGGCATGATCCGCAACGGCTACCCACAAGACTTCGCCGAGCGCACCTTCCGCCAGCTCGAGGGGTTCGGCTCCTACGGATTCCCCGAGAGCCACGCCGCGAGCTTCGCCAAGATCGCCTATGCTTCGTCCTGGATGAAGTGCCACCATCCGGACGTGTTCTGCTGCGCGCTGCTCAACGCCCAGCCCATGGGCTTCTACGCCCCCGCCCAGATCGTGCGCGACGCCCGCGCCCACGGGGTCGAGGTGCGCGCGATCGACGTGAACCGCTCGCGCTGGGACTGCACCCTGGAGGAGGCGGGCGGGCGATATCTGGCGGTGCGGCTCGGCCTGCGCCTGACCAAGGGCCTCGCCAACGAGCATGGGGCCCGGATCGTGGCGGCGCGGGGCGATCTCCCTCTCCCCCCTTGCGGGGTAGATGCGCCCGAAGGGGGCGGAGAGGGGTGCGCCGATGCCCCGGCATCGGCGCCGCGACCGGACGATCAGGCGAGCGGCTTGCAGGACCGTGGGCGCGGCGCTGACGCGCCGCACCCCCCTCTCCATCTCTCCCCCACAAGGGGGGAGAGGGATCACCGGCATCGGCCGCAGCGACAGCTGGTTCAGCATCGCGACGGGCGTGCGCGTCCTCTCCCCCCTTGTGGGGGAGATGCCCCGCAGGGGCAGAGGGGGGTCGGCGAGGCGGCAGCCTCGCCGCGCGACGGGGCGGCCGGGCGGCTCCCCCGCGGCGAACCGAGCGCGCAGCCCTTCGCCTCGATCGAGGATCTCAAGCGCCGCGCCGGCATCCCCGTCGCGGCCTTGGAGCGGCTCGCCGACGCGGACGCCTACGGCTCCCTGGGCCTCGCCCGGCGCGAGGCGCTCTGGGCCATCCGGGGTCTGGCCGACGCCCCCCTGCCCCTGTTCGAGGCGGCGGATGCCCGCGAGGACCGCATCCGCGAGGAGCTCGACGAGCCCCCCGT
>DASPJU010000891.1:0-2688 GCA_035628475.1 Salinarimonas sp.
GGGCTCGATGCGAGCGTCGGCGAGGGGACGGTCGAGCGATCGCGTCCGGGCCCCCTCGCCCTCGCTCACTTCGTTCGCTTGCGCCGCCTGCCGGTTCGCGGGCGTCGCCCTCTCCCTGCCCGCGGGGAGAGGTGATCGCAGGAGAACCCATGAGCAAACGCGTCCTTGTCACCGGGGGGGCCAAAGGCGTCGGCGCCGCGATCGTGCAGGCGCTCGTCCAGGCGGGCTACGACGTCGACTTCACTTATCGCGCCTCGGGCGAGGCGGCCCGGACCCTCGCCGACGAGCTCTCCTCCTCCCATCCGCAGGCGGTGCGCACCCACTCGGTCGACCTCGCCGACAAGGGCTCGCTGGAGATCTTCTGCGAGGCGATCCAGGACGAGAGCTTCTACGGCTTCGTCCACAATGCCGGCCAGTCCTACGACGTGCTCGCCGCCATGATGGCGCAGGACAAGGCCGAGGCCGCCATGCAGGTGAACTTCTGGTCCTTCACCCGCATCGCCAAGGCGATCATGCGCGGCATGATCCGCGCCCGCACCGGCCGCATCGTCGCCATCGGCTCGGTGGCGGCGCTTCAGGCCAATGCCGGCAACGCGGCCTACGCCGCCTCCAAGGGGGCGCTGATCTCCTATGCCCGGACGCTGGCCATCGAGACCGCCAAGCGCGGCGTGACCGTGAACGTCATCGCCCCTGGCTTCATCGACACCGACATGATGGCTCCTTATGCGGCCTATCGCGCCACGATGGAGAGCCAGATCCCCGCCGGGCGCTTCGCGAAACCTGAGGAGATCGCCGGCCTGGCGACGTTCCTCATGAGCCCGCCGGCGGCCTACGTCACGGGCGCGACGCTGCCGGTGGACGGGGGGTTGACGGCGATGATGGGGGTGCATCGGTAGTCGGCTGCCGAGGCACGCGTGCATCATGCGGCGGCAGGACATCGTCGACCGGGCGCAGCTCGCCGTCGATCTCGCCGTCGTCGTCCGTGTCCTCGGGAGGCACGGCGCTCAGGTCGGACTCCGTGGTTTCGGCGAGGGAGTGGCGCCCGGGCCGAGGCTTGCTGCATAATCCGGCAACTGACAGGAGCCGTCCATGGGCGTGAACGTGACGCTGACCATCGATGAGACGACCCTCGCCCGCATCGACGAGGTCGCACACCGGACGGACCGGTCGCGCGAACATGTGGCTCAGGAAGCCCTGGCGATCTTCGCCGAGACTGAAGCCGAGCACGTTGCGGCGATCCGGGAAGGGCTCGCGCAAGCCGAGCGCGGCGAGTTCGCCTCGCCTGAGGAGGTGATGCGCGTCCTCACGAAGTACCGCGGCTGATGCTCCTGCGCTGGACGCCGCGAGCCATCCGTGACCTTGAGGGCATCGCTGATTTCGTCGCCCAGACCGACATACGGGCCGCGGACCGTCTCGTGATCCGGATCGAGGGGCAGGCCGCGCGTCTCGTCGACCACCCTTATCTTGGTCGCACAGGACGGGTTTCGGAAACGCGCGAACTGGTGATATCAGGCACGCGCTACGTCGTGGCCTACGCGGCAACGGCCTCCAGCATCGATATCCTGGCAGTCATCCACGAGGCACGACGTTGGCCGTCCTCGTTTTCTGAGACCTGACCGACTCATGCGCGCCCTCCAGCTCCACGGCGACCGCGATCTGCGGATCGACGACATCGACGCCCCGCCTCCCCCGGGTCCCGGCGAGGTGCAGGTGCGGGTGCGGGCGCTGGCGCTCAACTATCTCGACGTGTGGGGCTTTCGCGGCATGGCCTTCGCTAAGCGCAAGATGCCGCAGGTCGTGGGCGTGGAGGCGTCGGGCGTGGTGGCGGCGGTCGGCGAGGGCGTGACGCGCTTTTCCTGCGGCGACCCGGTCGTCATGTACGGCGCCGAGACCTGCGGCCATTGCCGGGCCTGCCGGGAGGGCCGCGACAATCTCTGCGAGAACGTCGCCGGGATCATGGGCTTCCACGTCGACGGCTTTGCCCGCGAGCTCGTCAACCGTCCCGAGCGCCTCGTGGTGGGAGTGCCGAGGGGCGTGTCCTTCGAGGACGCGGCCTGCGCGCCGATCGGCTTCGGCACCGTGCAGCACATGCTGTTCGACAACGCGCGGCTGGAGCCCGGCGAGTCGATCCTCGTCCATGCCGGGGGCTCGGGCATCGGCACGGCGGCGATCAAGATGGCCAAGGCCATCGGCTGCACGGTCTACACGACCGTGGGCGACGACGAGAAGGGCGCGAAGGCCAAGGCGCTGGGCGCCGACCACGTCGTCAACTACCGCACGGAGCGCTTCGAGGGCGAGGTCCGCAAGCTCACCAAGCGCCGGGGCGTGGACGTGGTCTTCGAGCATGTCGGCGCCGAGACCTGGAACGGGAGCCTGCTCTGCCTCAAGCGCGGCGGCCGGCTCGTGACCTGCGGCTCGACCTCGGGCGTGTCGACGACCATGAACCTGATGCAGCTCTTCCAGCAGCAATACCGGATCTTCGGGTCCTTCGGCTGCTCCATGAGGAACATCGGCCAGTCGCTGGACAAGATGGCCGGGGGCATGACCCCCGTCATCGACGCGGTCTTCCCCCTCGCCGACTTCGCGCGGGGGCTCGAGCGGCTCGAATCGCGCAAGGTGTTCGGCAAGGTCGTGGTGACGTTCTAGCCGTGGCCCGCACCCGCTTCCCCGCCTGGCTGTCGAGGACGG
>DASPJU010000892.1:0-2363 GCA_035628475.1 Salinarimonas sp.
CGAGAAGCCCGCCGGCCGCAAGCCCATCACGACGCGCCTCGTTTCGACCGAGCGCATGGAGGAGGTCGTGGCCGCGGTGGGGCGCGCCATCCAGGCGGACCAGCTCGTCTACTGGGTCTGCCCGCTCATCGCCGAATCCGAGGTCGTGGACCTCGCGGCGGCCGAGGATCGCTTCGAGGACCTGAAGGGCTATTTCGGCGAGAGGGTCGGCCTCATCCACGGGAAGATGCCCGGGCGCGAGAAGGACCTCGCCATGGAGCGTTTTGCCGCCGGCGAGACCAAGGTGCTCGTGTCCACCACGGTGATCGAGGTGGGCGTCGACGTGGCCCGCGCCACCGTGATGGTGATCGAGCACGCCGAGCGCTTCGGCCTCGCCCAGCTGCATCAGCTGCGCGGCCGGATCGGCCGGGGCGCCGCCGCCTCGACCTGCCTCCTCCTCTACAAGGGGCCGCTCGGCCAGGTGTCGCGGGCGCGGCTCGAGACCATGCGCGAGACCGAGGACGGCTTCCGCATCGCCGAGGAGGACCTGAAGCTGCGCGGCGAGGGCGAGATCCTCGGCACCCGGCAATCGGGCCTGCCCGGATTCAGGCTCGCCCGCCTCGACGTCGACGCCGACCTCCTGGCCGCCGCCCGCGACGACGCCCGCCTGATGATGGAGCGCGACGAGCGGCTGACCTCGGAGCGCGGCAAGGCCCTGCGGGTCCTGCTCTACCTGTTCGAGCGGGACGCGGCGGTGAGGCTGTTGCAGGCGGGTTGAGCGCGCCCCCCCTCTCCCATCCGGGGCGGGGAGGCCGCTCGTGACATCCTCCCGCCTCTCTGCCACCCTCCGCCGATGCAGGATCTCCTCCCCCGCGCCGCCGCGCTCCTCGACCGCTACCAGGCTGCCGGCCTCACGGTGGCCACCGCCGAATCCTGCACCGGCGGCCTCGTGGCGGCGCTGCTCACCGAGATCCCCGGCTCGTCGGCCGTCGTTGAGCGCGGCTACGTCACCTACTCGAACGAGGCCAAGGCGGAGGCGCTCGGCGTGCCGATGGCGCTGATCGAGGCGCATGGAGCCGTGAGCGAGCCCGTGGCGCGGGCCATGGCGGAAGGGGCGCTCGCCCGCTCGCGCGCGGATGTCGCGGTCGCGATCACCGGCGTCGCCGGGCCGGGCGGCGGCAGCGCCGCCAAGCCCGTCGGCCTCGTCCATTTCGCGCTGACCGCGCGCTCCGGCCCGCCGCGGCACCTGGAGCGGCGTTACGGCGACCTCGGCCGGGCCCAGGTGCGCCGCCGCGCCGTGGAGGATGCGCTGGCGCTCCTGGAGAGCGTCGTGGCCCGGGATTAGCGGTTCAGCCCGCGCCAGAGAGCGCCGATCAGGTCGGCATGGCCGTCCGTCCAGGGAGCCACATCCGGACGCGGCGTGAGCGGCTTGAACCCGGCTCCCTCCAGGGCGGATGCCTGGGGGCTGGCCCGCCGCGCCACCGCGACCACGTTCGAGGGCAGGCGGAACTCGGCGACCTCCTGCGGCGTCACGGACGAGATCCGCTGCAGGGCCACGAGGTCGCGCTCGGCGGCCATGGCCGCGATCACGCTCGCGAGCTCCAGGTAGCGGTTGGAGACGTGGAGAAGCACCGCGCCGTCCTCCGACAGCTTGTCGACATAAAGCGCGAGCGCCTCGCGGGTGAGGAGGTGGATCGGGATCGAGTCCGAGGAGAAGGCGTCCACGATGAGGATGTCGTGGGATCCCCGCGGCTCGTCGACGAGCGACAGGCGCGCATCCCCCAGGACGACCGGCAGGTCGGGCACGCAGCGCTCGATGAAGGAGAACAGGCGCGGGTCGCGGGCCAGGCGCAGGACGGCGGCGTCGATCTCGTAGGCGCGCCAGCGCTCGCCCGGGCGGGCGTGGCAGACCATGGCCCCCGAGCCCAGCCCCACGAGCCCCACGGACGGAGGGGCCGCGCGCCCGACGCGCAGCGCCTCCAGCCCACCGGCGAGGCCGCCGCCGGCGTGGTAATAGGCGAGCGGTTCCGGCCGGCCGCTCAATTGCGCCCCGGCGGCGTCGCGCACCGCCTGAACTCCGTGCACGGTGGTGCCATGCGACAGCATGTGGAAACGGCCGTCGACCGAGGGTGCGATCGAGTGGACGCCGAAGAACGAGCGCACGAAGATCGTCTCCTGGCGCGCGGCCGACAGCGCGGGCAGGACGAGCGCCCCGGCGACGCAGATGCCGAGCGCGGCGCCGGGACGGCGCCGCTGGAGCGCGGCCGCGAGAGCCGCGGCGCAGAGCGCGAGCCCAATCACCTTCACGCCCGGCAGGGCGTTCGAGGGCAGGAGAAGCGCCGCAGCGGCCAGGAGCGCGCCCGCAGCGCCGAGGCGTACCACGA
>DASPJU010000893.1:0-2608 GCA_035628475.1 Salinarimonas sp.
CCAACACCTATCGCGTCTCGGCGATCCCCGCCGGCATCGCCCTCATGCTCGCCCTCGTCCTCGCCCATGCGCTGCGCACGGTCAGGCCCGTCGAGATCGCGGCGGCCGCGCTGGCGATCGGGCTCGCGGCCGTGCTGTTCTGGTGGCTCTCGCCGGGCCTGACGCGGCTCGGTGGCTGGAACATCGTGATCTTCCTGGTGGGCGTGGTGGGGCTGTGCCTCGTGGCGAGCGTGCCCATCGCGTTCTGCTTCGGCCTGGGCACCGTGGCGTTCCTCGTCTTCTCGACCCACGTGCCCCTCGTGGTCGTGGTCGGGCGCATGGACGAGGGCATGTCGAGCCTCATCCTGCTCTCCGTGCCGATCTTCGTGCTGCTCGGCTGCATCCTCGACGCCACCGGCATGGGCAAGGCGATCGTCGACTTCCTGGCCTCGCTGCTGGGCCACGTGCGGGCCGGCATGTCCTACGTGCTGCTGGGCTCGCTGTTCCTCGTCTCGGGGATCTCGGGCTCCAAGGTCTCCGACATGGCGACCGTCGCGCCGGCGCTGTTCCCCGAGATGAAGCGGCGCGGCTACAAGCCCAAGGAGCTCATCGCGCTCCTCTCCACCGGCGCCGCCATGGCCGACACGGTGCCGCCCTCCATCGTGCTCATCGTGCTGGGCTCGGTGGCGGGGGTCTCGATCGCGGGCCTCTTCACGAGCGGCTTCGCCATCGCGATGGTGCTCCTCGTGATGCTGGCGGTGCTCGCGCGCTGGAAGGCGCGGGGCGAGAGCCTGTCGGGCGTGCGCCGGGCGCCGGTCTCCGTCATGGGCAAGACCCTGCTCGTCGCCGCGCCGGCCCTGGTGCTGCCCTTCCTGATCCGCTCCGTGGTGGGGGGCGGCATCGCCACCGCAACCGAGGTCTCCACCATCGCGGTCCTCTACGCCTTCGTGATCGGGATCGTGCTCTATGGCGGCATCTCGGGGCGCAAGGCCTACGACATGCTGGTCGAGACGGCGGCGCTCTCGGGGGCGATCCTGCTGATCCTGGGCACGGCGCTCGCCATGGCCTGGGCACTCACCCAGACGGGCTTCGCCCAGAAGCTCGCGGCCTACATGACGGGCCTGCCCGGCGGCTGGCTCGTCTTCATGGCGCTCACCATCGTGGTGTTCCTGGTGCTGGGCTGCGTGCTGGAGGGCCTGCCGGCCATCGTGCTCATGGCCCCGCTGATGTTCCCGATCGCGAAGAGCCTCGGCATCAACGACGTCCACTACGCCATGGTGGTGGTCACCGCGATGAATATCGGGCTGATGACGCCGCCCATCGGCATCGGCTTCTACATCGCGTGCAAGATCGGCAACGTCTCGCCGGACGAGGCCATGGGGGCGATCTGGCCCTATCTCGTCGCGCTGCTCGTGGGGCTCGTGGTCATCGCCCTCGTGCCCGCCTTCTCGACCTTCCTGCTCTGACGAGCCCATCATAACCACAGGGGAGTGAAACCATGACGATCTCGCGCCGTACGCTGCTTGCCGGCACCGCCTCCTTCGCGGTCGCCGCGCCTCTCGTCGCCCGCGCCCAGACGGCGGAGTTCAGTTACAAATACGCGAACAACCTGCCCGTCACCCACCCGCTCAACACGCGGGCCAACGAGGCGGTGGAGCGCATCCGCTCCGAGACGAACGGGCGCGTCGCGATCCAGATCTTCCCCAACAACCAGCTCGGCGCCGACACCGACATGCTGAGCCAGGTGCGCTCGGGGGGCGTCGAGTTCTTCACCCTGTCGCCGCTCATCCTCTCGACCCTGGTCCCCAACGCCTCGATCAGCGGCATCGGCTTCGCCTTCCCGAACTACGACGCGGTCTGGAAGGCCATGGACGGGGACCTGGGCGCCTATGTGCGCCGGGAGATCGGCAAGGTCGGCCTCGTGGTGATGGACAAGATCTGGGACAACGGCTTCCGCCAGATCACCTCCTCCTCCAAGGCCATCGCCAGCCCCGCCGACCTCAAGGGCTTCAAGATCCGGGTCCCCGTGAGCCCGCTCTGGACCTCGATGTTCACGGCGCTCGAGGCCGCGCCCGCGAGCATCAATTTCGCCGAGGTCTACACGGCGCTCCAGACCCGCACGGTGGACGGCCAGGAGAACCCGCTCGCCATCATCTCGACCGCGAAACTCTTCGAGGTGCAGAAGTTCTGCTCCATGACCAACCACATGTGGGACGGCTTCTGGTTCCTGGCCAACCGCCGCGCCTGGGAGCGCCTGCCCGAGAACCTGCGCACCGTGGTGTCGAAGCACCTCAACGACGCCGCGGTCGTGGAGCGCGAGGACGTCGCCAAGCTGAACGCGGGCCTGCGCACGGATCTCCAGTCCAAGGGCATGGCCTTCAACGACCCCGACACCGCCGCCTTCCGCGAGGCCCTGCGCAAGGGCGGCTTCTACGCCGAGTGGAAGAAGAAGTACGGCGACGAGGCCTGGGCGATCCTGGAGAAGGCCACGGGCGGCTCCCTGAGCTGAGGCCCCCCTCCCTCCCCTCTCCCGGACGGAGAGGGGTCGGGGGTGAGGGTGGCCGGATCGGGAGGCTCGCTCGCCCTCTCCGCTCGTCATGGCCGGGCTCGACCCGGCCACCCGGTCCAC
>DASPJU010000894.1:0-2724 GCA_035628475.1 Salinarimonas sp.
TCGACCGGCCGGGCCTGCTCTACGACCTCACGACCGCGCTGGGAAAGCTGAACCTCAACATCACCTCGGCCCATGTCTCGACCTTCGGCGAGAAGGCCGTGGACGTGTTCTATGTCTGCGACCTCACCGGCGGGCAGGTCACCCATCCGGGCCGCCAGGGCGCCATCCGCCGCGCGCTGCTCGGCGTGCTGGACGGGGCCGAGGCGGAGCGGACGGCCGCGGGGCGGTAGCTCCCCCCCTCCCGGATGAAGGAGGGGCCGGGGGCGAGGGTGCCACGCCGGGAAGGGCGCACCACCTCTCCGCCGTCTTGGCCGGGCTTGACCCGGCCACCCGGGCGACGCGTGGGGCCGGGTCCCCGGCTCAAGACCGGGGACGACACGAAGCGGTTTCGAGCGGTCCTCCCGGCGTGCCCCCCCTGGCGCTTCATGCATCCCCCTCCCATCCGGAAGAGGAGCGGCAGGCCGTGCTTGATTTACGCCCCGCCTGCCCCGATATCTCGCCCGACCCCGACATCACCGATCGCAGCCCGATGAACGAGAACACGCCCGACCTCGACCGCACCCCCGAGACCCCCCTCGACATGGCCGCCAACGACCTCGCGCCGCCCGCCGAGGGCGGCGAGGCCGAGCGCCTGGCCAAGGCGGAGGCCGAGCGCGACGAGATGAAGGACCGGCTGCTGCGCACGCTCGCCGAGATGGAGAACCTGCGCCGGCGCACCGAACGCGAGGTGGCGGACGCCCGCACCTACGGCGCCGCCGCCTTCGCCCGCGACATGCTCACCACCGCCGACAACCTGCGCCGCGCCCTGGAGAGCGTGCCGGCGGAGGCGGGCGCGGGCATGGACGGGCCCCTCAAGGCGCTGATCGAGGGCGTCGAGCTCACCGAGCGCGAGCTGCTCAAGGGCCTGGAGCGCCACGGCGTGCGCCGCCTGGAGCCGAAGGGCGGGCGCTTCGACCCGAACCTGCACCAGGCCATGTTCGAGGTGCCCGACCCGAGCGTGCCCAACGGCACCGTGGTCCAGGTGGTCCAGGCCGGCTATGTGATCGGCGACCGGGTGCTGCGTCCGGCGCTGGTCGGCATCGCCAAGGGCGGACCGAAGGCCGCGCCCGACGGCGCCGCGTCCCAGGCCGGCTGACCAGGGCCTCGGACGGCACGAGAGCCGGAGACCGGCGGGGGCCTTCAGGCCGCCCGCACCTGCGCCACGAAGGCCTCGACCTCGCGGGTCAGCATCTGCGAGCGCCGCGACAGCTCGCCCGCCGCCTGCAGGACCTCGCCGGCCGCGGCGCCCGAGCGCGTCGAGGCGTGGCGGACCTCGCCGATCGTGTCGCCCACGTCCTGCGTGCCGCGCGAGGCCTCGGAGACGTTGCGGGCGATCTCCTGCGTCGCCGCCTGCTGCTCCTCCACGGCCGCCGCGACGCCCGCGGCGATGCGGTGCACCTCCTCGATCGTGCTGGCGATCTCCCGGATCGCGCCGACCGCGTCGCCCGTGGCGCCCTGGATCTGGCCCACCTGCGCCGCGATCTCGTCGGTGGCGCGCGAGGTCTGGGTCGCGAGCTCCTTGACCTCGGCCGCCACCACGGCGAAGCCGCGGCCAGCCTCGCCGGCGCGTGCCGCCTCGATGGTGGCGTTGAGCGCCAGGAGGTTGGTCTGCTCCGCGATGGCCGAGATGAGCTTGATGACGTCGCCGATGCGCTGGGCGCCCTCGGAGAGCGAGCCCACCCGCTCGTTGGTGCGCCGGGTGGTGGCGACCGCGCGGGAGGCGACCGACGAGGTCTGCGTCACCTGGTGGCCGATCTCGCCCGCCGAGGCCGCGAGCTCCTCCGTGGCGGCGGCGACCGCGCCCATGTTGGCGGCCGCGACGTCGACCGCCCGGGCGACCTGATCGGTGCGATGGCTCGTCTCGTCGGCGACCGTCGTCATGGACCGGGCGGCCGCCTCCATCTGGTTGGCCGCGGCCGCCAGGTCGCGGGCGAGCCCGCCCACCTTGTCCTCGAAATCCCCCGCGAGCGCGTCCATCTCGGCGCGCCGCCGCTCGCGGGCCGCGAGCTCCCCCTCGGCCTGGGCGGCGCGAAGGCGCTCGGCCTCCTCCATGGCGCCCGCGAAGACCTGCATGCTCGCCCAGATGGCGCCGATCTCGTCCCGGCGCGCCTTCACCTGCGGCAGGCGGTAGTCCCCCGTCGACAGGCGGCGGATGGCCTCCGTCACGGCCGCGAGCGGCCGCGCGACGCCAGCATGGCAGACCCACCCGCCGATCGCCATGGAGGAGCCCGCGCCGATCAGGGCCGTCAGGAGGAGCCAGGCCTGGCGCTCGCGCTGCACCCCGTCGACCTCCTCGCTCACCGCCTTCACGGCGGCCACGTCAAGGGCGATCACCGCGTCGATCGCCTCCTGGAAGGCGCGCCGGTTGGCGCGGTTCGCCTCGTTGTTGCCCTGCTCGGCGGCGGCCTTGGGCGACACCTCGACCCCGAGCCGGGCGGTCTCGGCCCGCAGCGTCGCGAAGGCGGCCGCGCCCGCCTTGACCTTCTCGAAGGCCGCCCGCTGCTCGGGCGGCAGCCTCTCCTCCCAGCGCTGGATGAGGGCGCTCATCTCCTTGAGGTTGGCCAGGAGCGGCTCCGCGAAGCGGCGCGCGTCGCGGGAATCGACCGCGACGTAGACGCCGCGCGAATCCATCACCGCCGCCGTGACGAGCCGGTTGAAGCGCTCGCCGTAGAGCGCCCGGGTCGC
>DASPJU010000895.1:0-15416 GCA_035628475.1 Salinarimonas sp.
GCGGCACGGCTCGAGTGAGCGCCCCACCAGGTCATCGACGAGCTGCTCGAGCTGCGAGCGCGTGATGTTCATCACCAGGTGCTTTGGCCCGCTGGCGTCGGCGGTGATGAACGGGAGGTTGATCTCGGTCGACTGCGCGGAGGACAGCTCGATCTTGGCCTTCTCCGCAGCTTCCTTCAGGCGCTGGAGGGCGAGCTTGTCCTTGGTCAGGTCGATGCCCTGCTCCTTCTTGAACTCGGCCGTGAGGTACTCGACCACGCGGTTGTCGAAGTCCTCGCCGCCGAGGAAGGTGTCGCCGTTCGTCGACTTCACCTCGAACACGCCGTCGCCGATCTCGAGGATCGACACGTCGAAGGTGCCGCCGCCCAGGTCATAGACCGCGATCGTGCCCTGCTGCTTCTTGTCGAGGCCGTAGGCGAGCGCGGCCGCCGTGGGCTCGTTGATGATGCGCAGCACCTCGAGGCCGGCGATCTTGCCCGCGTCCTTGGTGGCCTGGCGCTGGGCGTCGTTGAAATAGGCCGGGACCGTGATGACCGCCTGCGTCACCGCCTGGCCCAGATGGGCCTCGGCGGTCTCCTTCATCTTCTGCAGGGTGAAGGCGGAGATCTGCGAGGGCGACATCTGCTTGCCGTCGGCCTCGACCCAGGCGTCGCCGTTGCCCCCGCGGGCGATCTTGTAGGGCACGAGGCCCTTGTCCTTCTGCGTCATCGGGTCGTCGTAGGTGCGGCCGATGAGGCGCTTGATCGCGAAGAAGGTGCGCTCGGGGTTCGTGACCGCCTGGCGCTTGGCCGGCTGGCCCACGATCCGCTCGCCCTCGTCCGTGAAGGCGACGATGGACGGGGTGGTGCGGGCGCCCTCCGCGTTCTCGATGACGCGGGGCGTCGTGCCTTCCATGACCGCGACGCAGGAATTGGTGGTGCCGAGGTCGATACCGATGACTTTACCCATGGAGGGATCCCTCACTCTCTAAGCAGACCGCCAGGCCCCGAAGCAGCCCGGCCCATGGCTGGTGACGTTGAAGCGGTGATGCGCGGCCGCGGCGGCGTGGCGCCGTCCCCGATGGGATCGGATCGGTCAGCCCCCGCGACAAGCGGGGATATAGGAGGGGGCGTCGAGGGCTGCAAGGCGATCGGGATCGCCGGAATGCCCCGCGCGGGCCCGTTCGCGCCCGCGGCCGCGTGCAGGGCGGAGCCGCCGCGGGTGTTGCGCCCGGGGCCTTATGGCGGAGAACGGGGTGTGATACGGCACGTTAACCATGCCCGCCCTAAAGTAGCGTCGCCCAAGGGTGTCCCGATGTCGCTGAGCCGCCTTGCCCTGCTGATCCTCCTGTGCGCGGCCCTGCCCGCTGGCGCGCAGGCGCAATGGTGGCCGTTCGGCGCCCGCACCAACGAGCCGCCCGTCCCGCCCGCGCCGGTGCCGAGCGCGCCGGTCCAGCCGCAGCCGGGCGCGCCGCTTCCGCTCGGAACCCCCGCGCCGGGTCAAGCCCCGCCGCCCCAAGCCCAGCCCGCCCCGCCGCGCCCCGCGGCCGTGCGCACGGCCGCCGAGGAGGAGGTGATCGGGCGCGAGTTCCGGCGCAACGGCGCCGCCGGCCGGCTGCGCATCGAGCGGGCCGCGCGCGGCCCGCTCACGGCCCGCCTGACCTTGGAAGGCACGGCGATCTCCAAGCCGGGCCAGGCCTGCGAGGTGAAGATCGCCGACGGCGGGCCGATCCCCCTCAAGGCGGAGGGACGCCCCGAAGGATCGCTGCGCTACGCGCTGGAGGCGCCCGCCTGCCCGATCGCCTTCGACGTGCTCGAGGGCGCGGTGCTGGTGGCGAGCCCGACGGCCGCCTGCACCTTCGAGGCCGCCGATTGCCGCGCCGAGGTGCGGGGCCTGTGGGGCCCGGAGCCCGCGGCGCTGCTGCCCCAGACCCGCGCCATCGAGGCCGCGCGGGGCGAGGCCGACCGGCAGGTGCGGGAGAACTACCGCGCCCTGTCCCAGCGCGCGGCCCCCAACCAGGTCCGTCCCATCGTCTCGGAGCAGGCGGCCTTCTCCTCCGAGCGCGACATGGCCTGCCGCGACTATGCCCGCGAGGCGGCGCACGGGTTCTGCCACGCCCGCTTCACGGCGGCGCGGGCGGCCTCGCTCGCCGGCCGCCTGGGCCTGATCAACCCCAACCCGCCGCCGGCCGCGTCCGCCCCGGCGCCGCGCCGTCCGGCCAACCCGAACCCCCCTTCGACGAGCGCCATGCCGGCGCCCGGTGCCGCGCAGCCCGCGCCGCGCACCCAGCCCTTCTGAGCGCAAGGCCACGCTGAAACCCGCGGCGCGCCCGCGGGTTGCCCGTCGGACGAAACCGACGGAGGCCTGGCATGGGCTTGCTACAACAGGTGATCGCCGGCGCCATCGCCTCGCGCATGGGCGGCGGGATGGGCCGCGGCGGCGGCATGATGGGGGGCGGCATGGGATCGCCCTTGATGATGGCGCTCATGGCGCTCCTCGCCTCGCGGGGCATGAGCGGCGGCATGGGAGGAGGAGGCGGCCTCGGCGGCGTGCTGGGCGGGATGCTCGGCGGCGGCCTCGGCGGCAATCTCGGCGGCGGCATGGGCGGCATGAGCGGGACGCTCGGCGGCAACACGATGGGCGGCTCCATGGGCGGGGGGCTCGGCGGCCTCGTCGACATGTTCCGCTCCCGCGGTCACGGCGACACGATCGACTCCTGGGTCGGCCACGGCCCGAACCGCCTCATGGCGCCCACCGAGCTCGAGGACGCGCTCGGCCCCGAGACGATCGACCAGCTCCAGCAGCAGACCGGCATGGACCGCGGCGACATGCTCTCGGAGCTCTCCCACGTCCTGCCCGGCGTCGTCGACCAGCTCACGCCGCACGGCCGCCCGCCGACGGACGAGGAGATGGGGCACTGGTAGGGCGCGTCTCCCCTCTCCCGGATGGGAGAGGGAGGCACGACGTGCCAGGGGGTGAGGGATCGCGCCGGGAGGTTCACGCACCGGATCCGCTTCTCCACCTCTCATGCTGAGGCGCTCCGCGCAGCGGAGCCTCGAAGCACGCAACCACGCCTGCCCACAGCCGCCGGCGATCCCTGGAGCGCCCTTCGAGGCCCTGCTGCGCAGGTCACCTTACAACGAGGGGAGACGGATGGGATCGGCGGCGGAGGCGCGAGCCTCCCGGCGTGGCACCCTCACCGCCGGCCCCTCTCCCGCACGGGGGAGGGGAGGTCCCTCATCCTCCGACGTTGAACGCCGCCAGCGCCGCCATGTTGACGATGTCGTTGTCGGTGGCGCCCAGCGGCACGATCTGCACGGCCTTGTCGAGGCCGACGATGAGGGGGCCGATCACCGTCGAGCCGCCGAGCTCCTGCAGCATGCGGGTCGAGATCGAGGCGGAGTGGAAAGCGGGCATGACCAGCACGTTCGCCGCCCCCGTGAGGCGGCAGAACGGGTATTGCGAGGCCATGAGCTCCCGGTTGAGGGCCACGTCCGCCGACATCTCGCCGTCGTACTCGAAGTCGACGCGCATCCGATCGAGGATGCGCACCGCCTCCTGGATCTTCTCGGCGCGCTCGGCCTGCGGATGGCCGAAGGTCGTGAAGGAGAGGAGCGCGACCCGCGGCTCGTAGCCGAGCCGGCGCGCCACGCCCGCGGCCTCGATCGCGATCTCGGCCAGTTCCTCGGCGCTCGGCATCTCGTGGATCGCGGTGTCGGCGACCAGCACCGTGCGGCCGCGCGCGAGGCAGATCGAGACGCCCATGACCCGGTGGCCCGGCCTGGCGTCGATCACGCGCCGCACGTCCGAGAGCGCGATCGAGTAGTTGCGGGTGACCCCCGTCACCATGGCGTCGGCGTCGCCCAGAGCCACCATGGAGGCGCCGAAATGGTTGCGGTCCTGGTTGATCAGGCGCTGGCAGTCGCGAAACAGGAAGCCCTGGCGCTGGAGCCGATCGTAGAGGAAGCGGGCATAGGCCGCGTTGCGCTGCGAGACCCGGGCGTTGTGGATCTCGAGGTTCTCGCGCCCCTCGAGCTCGATGCCGGCCGCCCGCGCGGTGGCCTGGATGCGATCCTCCCGGCCGACCAGGATCGCTGTCCCTAAGCCCTGGTTCACGAAGGAGAGCGCCGCGCGGATGACCTGCTCCTCCTCGCCCTCGGCGAAGACCACGCGCTTGGGGAACCGGCGCACGCGCTCGAAGATGCGCGCGAGCGTGCCGGCCACGGGATCGCGCCGCGCCGAGAGCTGGGTGCGGTAGGCGCGCATGTCGACGATGGGACGGCGCGCCACGCCCGTGTCCATCGCGGCCCTGGCGACGGCGAGCGGGACCGTGTGGATGAGGCGGGGGTCGAAGGGAACGGGGATGATGTATTCGCGCCCGAAGCGCGGGCGCGAGCCCTGGTAGGCCGCCGCGACCTCGTCGGGCACGTCCTCGCGGGCGAGCTCGGCGAGCGCCTGCGCGGCCGCGATCTTCATCTCCATGTTGATCGTGGTGGCGAGCACGTCGAGCGCGCCCCGGAAGATATACGGGAAGCCCAGGACGTTGTTGACCTGGTTGGGATAGTCCGACCGCCCCGTCGCCACGATGGCGTCGTCGCGGATCGCCGCGACCTCCTCGGGCGTGATCTCCGGGTCCGGATTCGCCATGGCGAAGATGATCGGCCTGTCGGCCATGGAGGCGATCATCTCCGGCGTGAAGGCGCCCTTCACGGACAGCCCGAACACCGCGTCGGCGCCCCGCAGCGCGTCCGCGAGGGTCCGGGCGTCGGTCTTGGCCGCGTGGGCCGACTTCCACTGGTTCATGCCGTCGGTGCGGCCCTGGTAGATCGCCCCCTTGGTGTCGCACAGGATGACGTTGTCGGGAGCGAAGCCCATGGCCTTGAGGAGCTCGGTGCAGGCGATGCCGGCCGCGCCGGCCCCGTTCACGACGAGGCGGGTCGACTTCACGTCGCGGTCCGTGAGGTGCAGGGCGTTGATGAGGCCCGCCGCCGCGATGATCGCGGTCCCGTGCTGGTCGTCGTGGAAGACGGGGATGTCCATCAATTCGCGCAGGCGCTCCTCGATGATGAAGCACTCGGGCGCCTTGATGTCCTCCAGGTTGATTCCGCCGAAGGAGGGGCCGAGATAGCGCACGCAGTTGATGAAGGCGTCGGCGTCCTCCGTGTCGACCTCGAGGTCGATGGAGTCGACGTCGGCGAAACGCTTGAACAGGACGGCCTTGCCCTCCATCACGGGCTTGGAGGCGAGCGCGCCGAGATTGCCGAGCCCTAGGATCGCCGTGCCGTTCGAGATCACGGCCACCATGTTGCCGCGCGCCGTGTAGTCGAAGGCGCAGGTGGGGTTCTCGGCGATGGCCTTCACGGGCACCGCGACGCCCGGCGAATAGGCGAGCGAGAGGTCGCGCTGCGTCGCCATGGGCTTGGTCGGCACCACCTCGAGCTTGCCGGGCCGTCCCTGCGAGTGGAACTGCAGCGCCTCCTGGTCCGTGAAGGTCGGGCGCGGGCGGCGGGTGACGGGCTTGTCGGTCATGGAACGGTCCTGCGGGCGGGACGGGGACCATAGGAGGGCCGGAGGCCGCGCTCAACTGCTCCCGCGCAGGGCTTGCCCGAAAATGAGGCGCCGCCCGGCCTCCCGGGTGCCGGGCAGGCGAAAATGGGCTAGAAGCGGCGCAGCCATGCTCGACACCGCGCCCACCCCCTCCGCTCCCGCCGGCGACGCCCGCGTCACGCCGATGATGGCGCAGTACATCGAGATCAAGTCCGCCAACCCGGACAGCCTCCTGTTCTACCGGATGGGGGACTTCTACGAGCTGTTCTTCGAGGACGCCGAGATCGCGAGCCGCACGCTGGGCATCGTGCTCACCCGCCGGGGCAAGCATGGGGGCCAGGACATCCCCATGTGCGGCGTCCCCGTGGAGCGCGCCGACGACTATCTCCAGCGCCTGATCGCGGCGGGCCACCGCGTCGCCGTCTGCGAGCAGACCGAGGATCCGGCCGAGGCCAGGAAGCGCGGCGCGAAATCCGTGGTCCGCCGCGACGTGGTGCGGCTCGTGACCCCCGGCACGATCACCGAGGAGGCTCTCCTCGAGCCCGCCCGCGCCAACGTGCTGCTCGCGGTCGCCCGTCGCCGCCTGTCCGACGAGGCCTCCCGGTTCGGCCTCGCCGCCGTCGACATCTCGACGGGCCGCTTCCTGCTCTCGCAGGTCGACGAGGCGGGGCTCGCCGCCGAGATCGCCCGGATCGAGCCGCGCGAGATCATCGTCTCGGACGCCACCCACGAGGATGCGCGCCTCGCGGGGCTGTGGCGCGAGGCCCGCGCGGCCGTGACCCCCGTCTCCCGCGAGGGGCTGGATCCTGCCTCCGCCGAGCGGCGCATCCGCGACTATTTCGGCGTCGCGACCCTGGACGCCTTCGGCCGCTTCGACCGGGCGGAGGTCGCGGCGGCCGGGATGGCGCTCGCCTATATCGAGCGCACGCAGCTCGGGGCCCGCCCGCCGCTCTCGCCTCCCGCCGCGGCCGCGGGCGACGCGGCGCTCGCCATCGACGCGGCGACGCGCGCCAACCTGGAGCTGACCCGGACGCTCTCGGGCGACCGGGCCGGGAGCCTGCTCGCCTGCATCGACCGCACCGTGACGCCCTCCGGGGGGCGGTTGCTGGCCGAGCGCCTGTCGGGCCCGCTCACCGACGTCGCGGCGATCGGGCGCCGGGCCGACGCGGTCGCCTTCCTGGTCGACGAGGCGGATCTTCGTGCCTCCCTGCGCGCGGCCCTGCGCAGCGCTCCCGACATCGCCCGGGCGCTCACCCGCCTGGCGCTCGGCCGCGGCGGCCCGCGCGACCTCGCGGCCATCCGCGACGGGCTCATGGCGGCCTTCGAGGTCGGGGCCTCGCTCCTCGTCTGGGGCGCCCTGCCGGACGAGCTCGGCGCGGCGGCCGGCGCGCTCGCGGGTCTCGATCGCGCCCTGCCGGAGGCGCTTGCCGCCGCGCTCGCCGACGACCTGCCCCTCCTGAGGCGCGACGGCGGGTTCGTGCGGGCGGGCTACGATCCCGACCTCGACGAGCTGCGCGCGCTCCAGACCGACTCGCGGCGGGTCATCGCGGCGCTCCAGGCCCGCTACGCGGCCGAGACCGAGTGCCGGACCCTGCGCATCAAGCACAACCACATGCTGGGCTACTTCGTGGAGGTGCCGCAGGCGGTGGGCGAGGGTTTCCTGCGCGGGCCGCACAAGGAGACCTTCGTCCACCGGCAGACCATGGCGGAGGCCATGCGCTTCTCCACCGTGGAGCTGGGTGGGCTGGAGGCCCGCATCGCCTCCGCGGCGGACCGGGCGCTGGCGCGCGAGCTCGCGACCTTCGACGACCTCGCGGGCCGCGCCGTCGCGGCCTCGGGCGCCATCAATGCCGCCGCCGCGGCGCTCGCGGCGATCGACGTCGCTGCCGCGCTCGCGGAGATCGCGGACGAGCGCGCCTGGGCGCGGCCGATCGTCGACGACGGCCTTGGCTTCCATATCGAGGGCGGGCGCCACCCGGTCGTCGAGGCGGCGCTCGCCGCGAACGGCGCGGCCTTCATCGCCAACGATTGCGACCTCTCGGGCGAGGCGGGGGGCGGGCGCATCCTGCTCGTCACGGGCCCCAACATGGGTGGCAAGTCCACCTATCTGCGCCAGAACGCGCTCATCGTCGTGCTGGCCCAGATGGGCGCCTTCGTGCCCGCGCGGGCCGCGCGGCTCGGGATCGTCGACCGGCTTTTCTCCCGCGTGGGCGCCGCCGACGACCTCGCCCGGGGCCGCTCCACCTTCATGGTCGAGATGGTCGAGACGGCCGCCATCCTCAACCAGGCGACCGCCCGCTCCCTCGTGATCCTCGACGAGATCGGGCGCGGCACCGCGACCTTCGACGGCCTGTCGATCGCCTGGGCCGCGGTCGAGCACCTGCACGAGGCCAATCGCTGCCGCGCCCTCTTCGCCACCCATTTCCACGAGCTCACCCGCCTCTCCGACCGCCTGGGGCGCCTCTCGAACGCCACCCTCAAGGTCGCGGAATGGAACGGGGAGGTGGTGTTCCTGCACGAGGTCGTGCCCGGCGCGGCCGACCGCTCCTACGGGATCCAGGTGGCGCGGCTCGCCGGCCTGCCCGCCGCGGTGATCGAGCGCGCCCGCGCCATCCTGGCCGCCCTCGAGACCGGCGAGCGCGAGCGCCCGGCGGCCCGCCTCGACGACCTGCCGCTCTTCGCCGCCGCGCCCCCACGGCCCGCGGCCCCGTCGATCCCGAAGGTGGACCCGCTGCGCGAGGCGCTCGCCGCCGTCGACCCGGACGAGATGACGCCCCGCGACGCGCTCGACGCGCTCTACCGGCTGCGGGAGATCGCGCGCAAGGCGTGAACCTCGGGCCGCCGCGTCCTGCGCGCTTTGCCGGAGGGGCGCGGCCGAGCGATCCCGCAGCCGCTCGAAGCGTCCGAGGCCCGCGCCGCCGATCAGGTCTCCTGCCTGGGACAGCACCTTGATCGTCAGGTCGTCCGATGCAGCCTGGGAGAGACCCGTCTTCCATCCACGCGAAGGGCGGCTCGCCGTCCCGGCGCTCAATGCATCACCGAAGGCCGGCGCCTTCCGGCCGTGGCCTCAGGCCTCGACCGGAAGCGCGACCGTGATCCGGGTCCCGGGCCGCGCGGGCTCGCGGACGATCTCGGCGCCCAGTTGCCGGCCGAGCAGGTCGACCAGGAGCAGGCCGAAACCCTCCGGCGGCTCGTCCGGCGTGCCGACCCCGTCGTCCGCCACCGTGACGACGACCCGGTCGGCCTCGCGGGCGAGCCGGATGCTCACATGCCCGCCGGCATCGTCGGGGAAGGCATGGCGCTGCGCGTTGGCGAGCACCTCGTGCAGGAGAAGCCCGAGGGAGGGCGCCTTGGCGGCCGGGACGTCGATCGCGGGCACGTCGAGGGCGATCGCGATGCGGCCGGACGTGCCCCGCACCTCGTCGGCGAGTTCGTGCAGGAAGCGCCCGAGCGGGAAGCGGCCGTCCTCCTCCTCGGCGAGCAGGCGATGGACCAGCGACAGGGCGTTGATCCGCTCGGCGATGGCGTAGAGCGTCGGCGCGTCGGCGGCGCGGCGGGCCTGGAGCAGCACCAGGGAGGTGACGACCTGAAGGGTGTTCTTGGCGCGGTGATCCGCCTCGTGGACGAGGGCCCGGGTGCGGGTGAGCTCTTCCTCCAGGGCCCGGATCCGGCTCGCGTCGGCGCGGGAGCGCGGCGGACGGCGTCGGCCCGCCGTCGCCCGGCCGGACGGCGTCTCCTCGTCGGGACCCAGCAACTCGTCACACATCGACGCACGCCTCGCGCGGGCACGCCGACGATGCCGGGGTGCCCGACACGATTTTAGAGTTGTCTCGCGCCATCACGCAACCACGTGCCAGGGAAGTAAACCCCGGCCGGGCGATACGGTTCCATCCCGTCGAGACCGGCCGGCGCAGGAATCGGGTGTCGGCCCGCCGCCGCCGCCGCTACAGTCCCGGCCGTCTGGAGAACGCCCCATGCTCGATCTGTCGCCCGATCTCCTCCCGGCCGTGGAGCCGGTTTCCGACGATCCCCTGCGGGACTACGACCATGTCCGTCGCATCGTCGCCTTCCTGTCCGAGCGCTGGCGCCGCCAGCCCTCGCTGGAGGAGATCGCCGAGCATGTCGGCCTCACCCCGACGCGGGTGCATCACCTGTTCCGCCGCTGGGCGGGCCTGAGCCCCAAGGCCTTCCTCCAGGCCCTGACCCTCGACCATGCCAAGGCGCTGCTCGCCGATTCGGCGAGCGTGCTCGACGCCGCCTACGCGGTCGGCCTGTCGGGCCCGGGGCGGCTGCACGACCTGTTCGTGACCCACGAGGCCATGTCGCCGGGCGCCTACAAGGCGGGGGGAGCGGGGCTCGTCATGCGCGTGGGGTTCCACCCCTCGCCCTTCGGGGAGGCGATCCTCGTCGCCACCGACCGCGGCTTGGCGGGGCTCGGCTTCGTCGACGACGGCGACCGGACGGCGGCCCTCGCCGACATGCGCCGGCGCTGGCCGGCGGCCGGCTATGTGGAGGATTCGGCGGCCACCGCGCCGCTCGCCGCCCGGATCTTCGACCCGGCGCGCTGGCGCCCCGACCAGCCCCTGCGCGTCGTGATGATCGGCACCGATTTCGAGGTGAGGGTCTGGGAGACGCTGCTCGCCATCCCGCTGGGCCGCGCCTCCACCTATTCCGACATCGCGGCGCGGATCGGACGACCGACCGCATCGCGCGCGGTCGGCGCGGCGGTGGGCAAGAACCCGATCTCCTTCGTGGTGCCCTGCCATCGGGTGCTCGGCCGTTCGGGCGCGCTCACCGGCTATCATTGGGGACTCACCCGCAAGCAGGCGATCCTCGGCTGGGAGGCCGGGCGGACGGGCGCCTGAGGCGCCGCCCATCAACCTCCGGCCGCCCCCTGGCGCTCGGCGAGCAGCGCGTCGTCGATGGCGCGGGCCCGCGCGGCGGCCGGTCGCGCGGAGATCCGTCCCGCATAGGTCTCGAAGGCCGCGCGCTTCGGGATGGTGCCGAAGGCGAGCCCCCAGGCGATCTGCAACCCCGTATAGACGTCGGCCGCCGTGAAGCGGTCTCCGGCGAGATAGGGCGAGCGCGCGAGCGCTCCTTCCAGCGTGTCCAGCACCGCCTCGAGGCTGCCATAGCCCACCATGCCCCGGCGCTCCGGCGGCGGCGTCAGCCCGAGCGCCTGATTGGTCACGGCGGCCTCCAGCGGGCCCGCCCCGAAGACGAGCCAGCGCAGATAGGCGCCGCGGGACGGATCGCCGGGCGCGGGAGCGAGACCCGCCTCGGGGAACGCGTCCGCGAGATAGGCGCAGATCGCGGCGCATTCGGTCACCACCGCCTCGCCGTGGACGAGCGTCGGGACCTTGCCCATGGGATTGAGGGCGAGATAGTCGGGCGCGCGCATGGCCGGACCGAAGTCGAGGATCCGCGCCTCGTAGGCCTGGCCGACCTCCTCCAGCATCCAGCGCGCGATGCGCCCGCGCGACATGGGGTGGGTGTAGAGAACGAGCGGTGCGGACATCGGGGGCTCCTCGTCGGGCCGGCAGCTTAGCCTGCCGGCCCGCATCGGCAACCGCGCCGCTGCTTGCCGCGCCGGGCGGGCGTCCCTAGAGCCGTTTCCGCTCACACGGAATCGGCTCTCGTTCTCCCGTGGTCGCGTTTTCTTCACGCGAGCCGGATCCACCCCACTCGAAAACGCTCCAGCGCCATCGCGTGCGCGCCGTCACGACGACCCCGCCGCCTTCGCGGCGACCTCGGCCCCATGGGAGGACCCGAGGGCGAGCGAGCCGGGGATCGGCTCGCTCGTCGTGGGAGGCCGGCGCGCCCGCCCGGCCGCGCCGTCGGTGGCCCGGACGCGGCTCAGCGCGGCGCGAAGACCCCTAGGCTCGAGGCCGTCAGGTCGACCGAGAGCGAGGCGATGAAGGTCTGGCTGCACCAACGCGAGCGTCCCGATCCCGAGACGATGCCGCGCGGGTCGGCGGTCAGCGCGAAGCATTCCTGCTTCGAGAGATCGGTGTCGTGGTAGCGCAGGTCGAGGGTGATGGTCTTGAAGGTATAGGCGAGGCCCGCGTTCCAGTAGGTGTAGTCCGGCAGGTTGAGGCCGCCCAGATAGGCCGAGGTCGTGCCCAGCCAATAGTGGCCGAGCTCGCCCGAGAGCGCGAGGCCCTCGAGGAAGGGCAGGTTCCACTTCGCCGTGACCGACGCATAGGTGCCGGTCGCGCCCGAGCCCAGCCAGTCCCAGGCATGGAACAGGTTGGCGCCCAGCAGCAGCTTGTCGCCATGGTTGTAGACGACCTTGGCGGCGAGCTCCGTGAAGTCGGTGTTGCGCGGCGTCCAGATCGTGCCGGCGGCGTCGATATATTGCCGCTCGTCCGGGTACCAATAGAAGATCGCGCCGAAATCGAAGGTGAAGGGGCCGAGCTTCGGCCGCACGCCGAGGGTGAGGTCCACCTCCGCCGCCGGGCGCGTCGCGAGATCGACGCTGTAGCCCGCGATGCCGGCATAGAGGAGGTTCTCGAAGGCCTGGAGCTCGACATAACCGGCCACGCCGGGGCGGCGGTCGGTCTGGGAAATGCCGCGGAAATTGTAGTCCGACTGGATCTTCGCCCCGAAGGCGACGTCGAACACGCTGGCGGGCGGCGCGACCGCGACCGGCACGACGGCGGGCGGATCGGCGGCGAGCGCCGGCGCGATGCCGAGCGCGAGGGCCGCCGGGACGGACAGCGAGGCGAGGCGACGGATGAGCGTGAGCATGAAGATGGCCCCCAAAGCCGGTTGATCGGGGCGCGCCTCGCAGGTTCCGCGCCAAGGGGGGCTTCGTGCCGCGCGAGCGGCGGGATTGTTGCCGAGTTGCATCACCGTGCGGCGGGCCGAGCGCGGGCCAGCCGCAAAGCCCGATCCGATAGCGGCCCGGCCGCAGGTCTGGGCCTGTGGGCGAGCCGCGACGAGGCCCACGCTGCCCGAGCGGCGGTCAGATCTTGCCTGCCCAGGCGGCAATCGCTGCCGATTCAACGCATGATCGAGAGCATGCCCGGGCCGACGCGCGACTCGATCGCCTGGATGCGCGCGTCACCCGCCGCCCACCTCGCCCGACGCGCGGCGAGGCGCGCGGGAGCGGCTCCGGCCGAGGCGGCCCGCGGCTTGCCGCCTGTGGATCGCGCGGCTAGGGCGCGGGGACGTGGGAGCGGCGTCATCGCCACCGCCGGCGGGATCGGAGCGGCGGCCAGCGGCGAGCCGATCGCGGCGAGATGCGCGCGGGCCCGCACGCAATAGCTCACCGAGAGCGGGCTCATGCGCGTCTCGCCGTGCCCGGCGCGGTACTTCATCAAGGTCTCGCAGAGATCGCCTCCTGTGAGCCGCCAGGCCTGGGCCAGGTAGGTGATCCCGTAGCGGATGTTGAGATCGGGATCGAACAGGGCGGAGACGGCGCCGCGATGGCCGAGCATGGCCGCCGTGGTGGGAAGCACCTGCATCAGGCCCACCTCGCCGACGCCGCCGACGGCGTTGGGATTGTACGCGCTCTCCACCGTCGCGACGGCGTCCGCGACCGCCGGGGGCAGGCCCTGGCGCTCGGCTTCCCGCGACAGGCGCTCGAGATAGAGCGCCCGCCCGCGCGGATGCAGGACGGGCGGCTTGGCGGGCGCGTCGAGCACCCCGGGAACGATGCTGGAGCTCGTCGGCGGCTCGACGGCCGGCGGCAGGGGCAGATCTGGGAAACCCTCGGCCGCGCGGGCCGCGCAGGCGCCCGCGAGCCCGAGGCAGACGAGCATGGTCCGCAATCCCGCCCCCATGCCGCTCGCTCCCCGTCGAAAGGTCGGAAGCGTCCGCTCGCAACCGGCGGGGACGCTCCCGCCTAACGTCGGGGCCATGCGAAGGGTTGCGGAGCGACGGAGGCGGGCCGCCACCGTCAGTTGCGGCGGGGGGCGGCCTCGTCGCGGCCGATCATGCCCATCATGCGCTGGTAGAGCGAGCGCGAGTCGTTGGCGGGCGCGGAGGCGGTGGCGGGCGGGGTCGGCAGCGGGCCGTCGGCCGAGGCGACGCGGGCGGCGGCCGGACGGGCGGGCGCGGCGGCGACCGCCGGGGCGGCCGGGCGCGCCGGAGCGGGGGCGAAGGCGAGCGCGGTCGGCGGCTCGGCCTTCGGCCGGCCGGGGCTCTCGAGCGGGATCTCGCGCGGGCCGGCGGCGAGCGCCTCGGGGCGGCTCACGTCGCCCAGATTGCGGGAGGTCGCCTGCAGCACCGTGAAGGAGGAGGCTCCCTCGTCGACGCTCTGCGCCACCGCCACGTGACGGAAGGAGGGATGCCCGCCGCCGTCCTCGTAGACGAGCTTCACCGCCGGGGTGCCCTTGCCGACGAGCTCGGCGACCGCCTTGTCGTCCTCGGCCTGCTTGCGGGCCACCGCCATGGCGACGGCTGGATCGGGCGCCGCGCAATCGGGCGAGTTGAACGCGTAGCGCTTGCCGCAGACCGCGACCTGCGGCTCGGTCTTGGTCACCTCGAAGTGGTCCGAGCCCTCCTTGAGGTTGCGCCAGAACGCGATGTTGGGGTCGTAGCGGTGCCGGGCGAGGTTCTGCGCCGTCATCCGGAACGGGTAGGACTGGAACTGGAACGAGCGCTGCCCGCCGCCGGAGAGGGACTCGCGGGCGATGGCGTAGATCTCGGCGATGGCCTCGTCCGTCATCGCGAAGCAGCCCCGCGACGAGCAGGAGCCGTGGACCATGAGATGCGAGCCCGTGCGGCCGTGGGCCCGGTCGAAGGCGTTGGGATAGCCCGTGTCGAAGGAGAGATAGAAGCTCGAGTTCGGGTTCAGCTGGGCCGGCGTGACCTGGTAGAAGCCCTCGGGCGCCTGGCGGTCGCCCTCCCGGACCTTGGGCCCGAGCTGGCCCGACCAGCGGCAGATCGGGTAGGTCTTCAGGTGCGCGTAGCGGCCGTCGCGCCCGCGCTTCCACACCTCGAGCTCCGCCTCCTTCTTGTAGGCGCGCACCAGGATCGGGTCGTCCTTCGACATCCCCTTGGTGGACATGAGCGACATGGTCGCGGCGGGGATCGGGGCGAGGTGGCGGGTGGAGCCGCCGCCGGAATATTGCTGCTCGCCGCAGGCCGAGAGCGCCAGCGCCAGGCCCGCCGCCAGGACAACACGCTTCACCATGGGACCCCCGCTCTCCGCAACGGCCCGGCCTGGAGCCGGACCCTCCCAGCCTTTACGGCTCTTAGTCTTACTCAAAGCTTACGGCAACGCTCGCCGTTCGCTCGGGATGGTTAACGGTGGATGAAGCGGCTTTTTTGTGGCCGGTGTGGTTTCGGGACATCGCCGCCCGCCCGAACCGGGCGCGGTAGCCGGAGGGGCTGAGGCCGAGGCGACGCGCGAAATGGTGGCGCAGGGTCGCGGCGAGCCCGAAGCCGCAGGCCTCGGCCACGGCCTCGATGCTCGCGTCGGTGGCCTCCAGGAGCTCGCGCGCGTGCGCCAGGCGCGCCTCCAGCAGCCATTCGCCCGGGGCGAGGCCCGTGGCGGCCCTGAAGCGGCGCAGGAAGGTGCGCTCGCTCATGCCGGCTTCCGCGGCGAGCGCCGCGAGAGGCTGCGGCTCCCTGAGGCGCTCGCGCATGCGCGCGATGAGCGACCCCAGCCGCGCGCCCTCGCGCGCCGGCGGCACGGGCCGCTCGATGAACTGCGCCTGCCCGCCCTCGCGATGGGAGGGCACCACCAGGCGGCGGGCGACGCGGTTGGCGATGTCCGGGCCGAAGTCGCGCCGCACCAGGTGCAGGCACAGGTCGATGCCCGCGGCGCTGCCGGCCGAGGTGAGCACGTCGCCCTCGTCCACATAGAGCACGTCCGCGTCGAAGCGGATCTCCGGGTGGCGCTCGGCGAGCGCCCGGGCATAGCGCCAATGGGTCGTGGC
>DASPJU010000896.1:0-2350 GCA_035628475.1 Salinarimonas sp.
GCGTAGCTCTCCACCGTTCCCCAGGGGAGACCGCAACCGATCTCCACCATGGAGATGACGTCTACGGGGCCGATCTTAGGGCTATCATGAACCTGTCGGCGATGTGTGTGCCCCGATACAACCGGGACAGTGGACTCATTGGCCGCTCTTTGAGGACCCGTCTTACCGCCAAACGCCCGGCCAGCGCCGTTCGTGGGGTGGTGAGTAAAGCCAACCCCCTCGACATAGAATAGCTCACCGTAAGGCCGCGTGCGCCAGCCGAACTGGGCGAAGGTTTCGTCTCGGGCAAGGGTGTAAGTCCCGACAGCTTCCGGGTTCGCATTCTCAAACCGCTCTAGTCGTTGCTCATGATTACCTAGCACAATATCGAGTTTCGGTCGATAGTCTTCTGCGATCCCGCGTCGGAAATACTGGTGGGTTTGCAGCAGGTTATCGAGATCGTCTCTGATCTTCGGCTTGTATCTTGCCGCCTCTGTGCTATTGTCTTCGTGCTGGTTTACGGAGTCGTTTGTTGACCAGTCGCCGATCTGGATTATGCGCTCCGGCCGGTGCTCGCTCGCAAGCCTGCCCAGCCAGGTCATGATCGGCAGGCGGTCCGGGAACCGCGGGTCCTGGTGAAGGTCGCCAATCGCCAGGATGCGCTGCGCCCGGCCTGAAGGCTCTTGCGGAACCGGCGTGATCGCCGGCTGTACGACGGAGAGCGGGACAGGCTGCTGATACCTCGCCGGACGGTACAGTCCCCACCAATCCGGCTCGTACTCCGGCGGCATCTGGTGAGCTGCAGAGATGAAGGCTTTCTCGCTATCGAACTCTCCTTCCCGGAAAGCCTCTTCAGCGGCGGACTGGATTGCTCCGGAACCCGAGCCTGTAAGCCCCTTCGGACGCCTGCCCTCGCGCAAGTGGCGCTCGATACGGTCTCGGATGGAGGCCCACGACCGCAGACCCTCGTTTGGCCTTCCGGGGTTCGCCATCAATCACCCTGTCGCTTACGTCGCCAAGGCGACCGCCATCTCAGCCAGCACACCGCCACGGTCAAAGCCGTGTCCATTATCCAGTGCGGCAGGTAGATCAGTCCGTCCCCGAAGTGGACGTGAAGGCTCACCGCTGGCGCTCAGTCGCCGGCCGCTCCAGCCGTTCAAGCCTCGCCTCGTTGGTTGACCAGACCTGGGCCAGCGCCCATGCCAGCAGCGCCGCCACGATGGCCCACGCCCTGGTCTTCAGCGCGTCCACGGACTTCAGGGTCGTGGTCGCCGTGGCCTTGATCTCTGCCAAGCGCTCCTCGCACCGGCTCTCATGGTCCGAGATGCGTTGCTCAAGCGCGGCCAGCCGCTCGGGCGTCGTTGGGGGCATCGGCGGGCCTTTCACTCGCGTATCAGGGGTTGTGGGTTGACAACCTAGGCGCGCCTCGGCGGCGCCGCAGTGCTCGCCCCAGCTGGGGGCGACCTTGTTGTCCTGAATGGTAGAGGCGGGATCGCCCCCTGGACGTCCCGCCCCCGAAGCCTGCCAGACCAGGCAGCGCCTCGACGTGCCTCAGCTCGCCTCGGCCAGCCTCGCCGGCCCGGCCTGGCCTTGCTCGGCCAGACCATGCCCGACGAAACCTAGCGTTGCCTTGCCTGCCGCGCCAAGCGACGCCTAGCCCCACCTTGGCTAAACCAGCCTGACCACGCCTGCCCTGCCATGCTTAGGCCCCTTCGATGGCGGACCGAGTTTCGTCGATGGCCGCGAAAATCCGGGCCAATTCCGTCAGCTCTGCGTGGCGGGCACGCCACGCCTCCAGTTCGGCGAAAGCCCTCTGCAGGACTTGGCGCCGCAAGTCCGCGTCGCTCATGGCGTGAGCCACGGAGACGTAGTGCCGGTCGTTGTCCCGCTCGACGTTGACGAACGCCCGGATGTGCCGGGGCTCCGCGATGTTCGACCGGGTGATGTCCACTGTCAGGCTGCGGATCAACTGACCCGCCTGGCTCTCGCGCCACTTCTCCGCAGCAGCGCTATCGTCCCACTCGAAGTGCGGGTGTAGGCTGGACTTAGGGTCCCGCGCCTGCGCTACCACAGTCTCCGGCGTAAGCTGCCCGTTGTGGCGGGTTCTCAGTCGGTCCAGCTCTTCGCCCGCGCGCTGCGGGTCCAGGCTGATGTGCGAGCCGGGTCGCCAGCCGTACCTTACCGGCATGGCAGCTCCTCCCCACTGCGCGCGACGTGGAAGCGGCCGGACACCCCGTCCTTCTCGGGTCGCCAGTCTCCCACCCCGACGCCGAAGCCGCCCGCCTCGAACAGGCTTGTCACCTGCTCTGCCGAGAGCACATTGGCGTTGTGCTGCACCGTCAGGATCGCGGCCCACGGCATGAACTCGCCG
>DASPJU010000897.1:0-5844 GCA_035628475.1 Salinarimonas sp.
CCAACACCCGCTTCTGGGCCGGGGCCGGGTTCGGCGCCCGCTACGACTCGTTCCAGCACCGCTTCGACGTGGGCGGCAGCCGCGTGGAGGCGCTCCGGATCGAATCCAACGCGCAGATCCGCCCCGGGTCGGACGCGACCCAAGCCTTCGGGACGGCGTCGTTCCGCTGGTCGCAACTCTTCGCCGCGACGGGCACGATCGGCACGTCGGACGGCACCTTGAAGCAGCGACGCGGCGACCTGTCCCCGCAGGAGATCGCAGCCTGGGGCGCCGTGCGTCCGCAGATCTACCGGTGGCTCGACGCTGTCGCCGAGAAGGGCGAGGACGGGGCGCGCCTGCACGCGGGCTTCGTCGCCCAGGACGTGGCGGCGGCCTTCGCGGCGGCGGGGCTCGACGTGGCGCGCTACGCCCTGTTCTGCCGCGATCGCGTGACCCGCACGGCGGCGCGGGTCGAGACGCGCCTCGTGCCGCGGGTGATCGAGCGCGAGGAGAGCGTCGCCGAGATCGAGATCCGCGACGGCGTGCCGGTCCGGGTCGAGCGCGTGCGCCTCTCGCGCGAGCCGATGGTCGAGATGCGGCCCGTCCTCGACGAGGCGGGCGGGCCGGTGCTGCGCGAGGGCGCGCCGGTCCTGCACCCCGTCCCGGTGCTCGTGGAGGAGAGCGTCGAGACGGAGGTCGAGGAGCCCGCGGGCTGGCGCCTGGGCCTGCGCTACGACCAGTGCCTCGTCTTCGAGGCCGCCTGGCAGCGCGCGCGGATCGCCGCCCTGGAGGCGCGCGTCGCGGCGCTGGAGGCGGGCGGCTGACGGACGGGATCGCGGCGCGCGGACGGGGGTTGTCTGAAGGGTGGACGAAGCGGGGCTCGGGATGGCGACGGCGCGGGATCGAGACGGGGGCGGCCCGGGCGCGGCGCATTCACGGCCCATTCACGCGTGGGAGCGCACGGTCGAGGCCATGCGTCGCCTGACCCTCGCCCTTCCCCTCCTCGTGGCGGCCGCCGTGTCGCCGGCGGCGGCGACCGACATGGTCTGCCTGTCGCAGGGCGACTGGCGCGAGGCGGTGTCGGCGAACCGCGTCGTCTCGCCCGTCCTGGCGCTGCGGGCGGCCCGCCAGGCCGCCTCCGGCGCGGACGTCACCCGCGCGCAGCTCTGCCGCAGGGGCGAGATCCTCGTCTATATCATGGTGGTGCTGCGGCCGGACGGGCGCTTCGTCGAGGTGACGATCGACGCCGCCTCCGGGCGGGTCGCGGCGTACCAGTAATTCCCAAGGATATCGGCCGTGCGCCTTCTCGTCGTCGAGGATGACAAGACCCTCAACCAGCAGATCGTCGCCGCGCTCCAGGGCGCGGGCTACGCCGTCGACCATGCCCATGACGGCGAGGAGGGCGGCTATCTCGGCGAGACCGAGCCCTACGACCTCGTGATCCTCGATCTCGGCCTGCCCAAGACCGACGGGGTGAGCGTGCTGGGCGCCTGGCGCCGGTCCGGGCGGCGCATGCCCGTGATCATCCTCACGGCCCGCGACCGCTGGAGCGACAAGGTGTCGGGCTTCGACGCCGGCGCCGACGACTACGTCACCAAGCCCTTCCACATGGAGGAGCTGCTCGCCCGCGTGCGCGCGCTCCTGCGCCGGGCCGCCGGCCACGCCACGAGCGAGATCGCCTGCGGCCCCGTGAGCCTCGACACCCGGTCGGGCCGCGTGCTCGTCGAGGGCACGGCCGTGAAGCTCACCTCGCACGAGTACCGGCTGCTCTCCTACCTGATGCACCACAAGGGCCGCATCGTGTCGCGCGGCGAACTCACCGAGCACCTCTACGACCAGGACTTCGACCGCGACTCCAACACGATCGAGGTCTTCGTTGGGCGGCTGCGCAAGAAGCTCGGCGTCGACATCATCCAGACGGTGCGGGGCCTGGGCTACCTCGTCGAGACCAAGGCGTGAGGGGCGGGAGCGATCCCCTCTCCCCGCGTGCGGGGAGAGGGCCGAGATCCCCCCGGCCGGGGGGCAAGGCTCGCGGCGCCGGCCGGTCCGCCGGCGCCGCCCTCTCCCCGCCCGGCGGGGAGAGGAGGTCCTCCCCGGCCGGGCGCGTGCCATGGCCCTGACCCCTCTCGCCGGGCGCTCCATCGCGGTCCGCCTCGCGGTCTCGGCGCTGTTCTGGAGCACGCTGATCCTGCTGGTGGCGGGGCTCCTGCTCGCGGGGGCGTTCCGGGAGATCACGGAGCGGGCCTTCGACCAGCGGCTTCTCGTCTACGCCAACGACCTCGCCTCCGACCTCGTGACGCCGGGGGCGCTGGACCAGCGCGAGGCGGGGGGCGCGGGCGATCCGCGCTTCCAGCTGCCCCTGTCGGGCTGGTACTGGCAGGTGGGGCGGCCAGGCGCGCGCATCCGCGACATGCGCACGTCGCGCTCGCTGCTGGGCAACGTGCTCAGGAGCCTCGCCCCGGAGGACGAGAGCCGCCGCTTCGGCGAGATCCGCAAGGGCTACGTGGACGGGCCCGACGAGCGGCGCCTGCGCGTGGTGGAGCGCGACATCGACCTAGGGGAGGACGGCCGCTTCATCGTGCGGGTCGCGGGTCCCGCCCAGGAGATCCGGACCGAGGTGCGCGGCTTCACCCTCGCGCTCGCGGGCATCTTCGGGGTGCTGGGCCTGGCGCTCGCCCTCTCGACCCTGCTCCAGATCCGCTTCGGCCTGCAGCCCCTGACCCGCCTTCGCGGCGCGGTGAACGCCGTGCGCCGGGGCGAGGCGGACCGGATCGCGGGCGAGTACCCGAAGGACGTCGCGCCGCTGGCGGGCGAGCTCAACCTGCTCCTGGAGACCAACCGCGACATCCTGGAGCGCGCCCGCACCCAGGTCGGCAACCTGGCGCACGCCTTGAAGACGCCCCTCTCGGTGCTGGTCAACGAGGCGGACACGCAGTCCGGGCCCCTGGCCGACAAGGTGCGCGAGCAGGCCGAGCTCATGCGCGGCCATGTGGGCTACCATCTCGACCGGGCCCGCGCGGCGGCGCTCGCGGGCACCCTGGGCACGCTCACCGAGGTCGAGCCCGTGGTGGCGGCGCTGGCCCGCACCTTCCCGAAGATCTACCGCGACAAGGACCTCTCCATCGACGTCGCGATCCCGCCAGGCCTGCGCTTCCGGGGCGAGCGGCAGGATTTCGAGGAGATGGTGGGCAACCTCCTCGACAACGCCGCCAAGTGGGCGGCCGCCCGCGTCGGGGTCACGGTCGAGCCGGGCGACGTGGGCCGCGGCACCTGGCGCATCGTCATCGAGGACGACGGCCCGGGCATGCCGGCCGAGATGCGCGCCAGCAGCCCCAAGCGCGGCCAGCGCCTCGACGAGACCAAGCCCGGCTCGGGGCTGGGCCTCTCCATCGTGGCCGACGTGGCGGCGCTTTATCGCGGGCGGCTTCTCCTGGAGGAGAGCGCGATGGGGGGCTTGCGGGCGGTGCTGGAACTGCCGGGGGACGGAGGATAGGCGCTCTCCGCCGGCCAGCCCCGCGCTCCGCAATCCACCGATCCGCACTCCTCCGGGGTTGCGTTCCGGACCGGAAAGCCCCTTCTTTTCGCGTGAAATTTCAACGACGTGACAGTGTGTCGCCACGGTCGAGAGTCGTGTAGAAGGGGCCGTCGCTGTACATCATGCCCATGACGCTTTGGATCCTGTTCGCGCTGATGACGGGCGCGGCCGTGATGGCCGCGCTCTGGCCGTTGTCGCGCCGCCCCGAGCGGGCCGGGGCCACCGAGGCCGACGCCGCCTTCTACCGGGACCAGATCGCGGAGATCGAGCGGGACCTCAGCCGGGGCCTGATCTCGGCGCGGGAGGCCGAGGCCGCCCGGGCGGAGGCGGGCCGCCGCCTCCTGCGCGCCGCCTCGGTGGCCGATCACGGAGCCAGCGACGAGGGCGAGCCCGCCCTGCGCCGCCGCCGCGCCGCGTCGGCGCTGGCGCTGTCCCTCGTGCCGCTCTGCGCGCTCGCGGTCTACGGCGCCTACGGATCCCCCGGCCTGCCGGGGCAGCCGGCCGCCTCGCGCGCGCCGCAGGATCCCGAGCGCGTCGGCATCGCCCAGGCGGTGGCCCAGATCGAGGCGCATCTCGCCAAGAACCCGGACGACGGCCGCGGCTGGGAGGTGCTGGCGCCCGTCTATATGCGGGCCGGGCGCTACGAGGAGGCCGCCAGGGCCTTCGCGGCGGCGATCCGCTCCCTCGGCGGCTCCGCGGAGCGCTACGCCAATCTCGGCGAGGCGCTGACGAACGCCAGGGACGGCGTGGTGTCGGCCGAGGCCCGCGCGGCCTTCGAGGAGGCGCTCAAGCTCGACGCGGCCGCGCCCAAGCCCGCGTTCTATCTCGCCCGCGCCGCCGAGCAGGACGGCAAGCCCGACGAGGCGGCGCGGCGCTACGAGGCCCTCGTCGCGGCCTCGCCCGCGGACGCCCCCTGGCTGCCGCTCGTGCGCGAGCGCCTCGCGGCGCTGCGGAACCCCGGGGCGGCCGCGGTCGCGTCCCTGCCGCCCGCGGCTCAGGCCGAGGCCATCCGCGGCATGGTCGAGGGCTTGGCGGCGCGCCTCGCCTCCGGGGGCGGCACGCCCGAGGAATGGGTCCGCCTGGTGCGCGCCCGCATGGTGCTGGGCGAGCGCGACCGGGCGCTCGCGGCGCTGGCCGACGCCCGCCGGGCCTTGGCGGGCGACGCGCAAAAGCTCGCCGCGCTCGAGGCGGGCATCGCACCGCTGGGCCTGGAGGCCCGTCCATGACGCGCAAGCAGCGCCGCCTCACCCTCATCGGCACCGCGGGCCTCGTGCTCGCGGCGGCGCTGGGGCTCGTTCTCTTCGCCATGAGCGAGCAGATCATGTTCTTCCACTCGCCGCAGTCGGTGGCGGAGAAGAACGTGCCCCCGGGCACGCGCTTCCGCCTCGGCGGGCTCGTCCAGGCGGGCTCGGTCGAGCGCGGACCCTCGCAGTCGGTGCGCTTCCGCGTCGAGGACGCGACGGGGTCGATCCCCGTCGCCTATACGGGCCTCCTGCCGGACCTGTTCCGCGAGGGCCAGGGGGTGGTGACGGAAGGGGCGCTCGGGCCCGACGGGGTGTTCCGCGCCACGACGGTGCTGGCCCGCCACGACGAGAACTACATGCCGCGCGAGGTCGCGGACGCGCTCAAGGCGCAGGGCCATTGGCAGGCGGGCGGTCCGCAAGGGGCGTCCAAGCCCGCCGCGCCCGTGAGCCAATAAGGGGGAAGGCGACGCCGTGTTGATCGAGGCCGGACATTTCGCGCTCGCGCTCGCCCTCGGGCTGTCGCTGATCCAGCTCGTCGTGCCCCTATGGGGCACGCGCACCAACGACCCCGTCCTCACCTCCGTGGCGGCGCCGGTCGCTCTCGCGACCTTCGCGGCGGTCCTCTTCTCCTTCGGGGTGCTGACCTACGCCTACGCGGTGTCCGACTTCTCGGTCCAGAACGTCGCGGCGAACTCGCACTCGACGAAGCCCTTCATCTACAAGCTCACCGGCGTGTGGGGGAACCACGAGGGCTCGATGCTCCTGTGGGTGCTGATCCTCGCTGCGTTCGGCGCCGTCGTGGCGCTCGCGAGGAACAGCGTGCCGCCCCGGCTGCGCGCCAACACGCTCGCGGTCCAGGGCGCCATCATCCATGCCTTCCTCGCCTTCATCCTGGTCGCCTCGAATCCCTTCGTGCGGGTGAGCCCGGCACCGCTCGAGGGTCAGGATCTGAACCCCATCCTCCAGGACCCCGGCCTCGCGATCCATCCGCCGCTCCTCTACGTCGGCTATGTCGGCTTCTCGATCTCCTTCGCGTTCGCCTGCGCGGCCCTCATCGACGGGCGCATCGACGCGGTCTGGGCGCGG